>PUKM01000243.1 GCA_003552325.1 Natrialbaceae archaeon
CGACTTCTTGGCCTGCACGCGGGGGTGATCGTATGGACGCTCTGGTGATGGCTGGTGGCCAGGGAACGAGACTCGAGCGGTCGGTCGAGAAACCGTTGCTCGAGGTCGGCGGCCAGCGGATGATCGATCGGGTACTCACCGCACTCGAGGCAAGCGACGTGTGTCAGGTTGCGGTGGCGATTTCGCCACACGCACCGAATACGGGCCGGATCATGCGTGAGGCTGCACGGTCGCCGGATGGCGTGGTGGACACGGTTATCGAGACGGCCGGAGATGGCTACGTGGCTGACTTACTGACCGTCCTCGAGGAACCGACCGGCATCGATCCACCCGTTCTCACTGTCGTGAGTGACCTGCCGCTACTCACTGCTCGAGCACTCGACGGCGTTCTCGAGCGGTACCGACGTGCATGGAGCAACGCCGAATCCCTGACCGTGTGTGTTCCCGTCGCGCTGAAGCGACAGTTGGGATTCACCGTCGATACCACCCTCGAGACACGGTCACATCTGACACCAACGGGCGTCAACATCGTCAGCGAGGGCGAGCGGGACAGCCCCCACATTAGCTACGACCCTCGGTTGGCAGCGAACATCAACAGACCCGAAGACGTCGCGGCACTCGAGGCGCTGGGTGGACGATTCGACGGAGGACAGGATGGATCCTGATTCGATCGACGCTGTCGAGCGGGTCCCTCACGGCGGGACGACTGATTTCGACGTGCTCGACCTTTCGGCGAACATCAATCCCCGGACTCCTCCTGGGGTCTCGAGCGTCTACGCACAGGCGCTCGAGGACGCTCGCCGATACCCTGACGACGAGTTCCCCGACTTTCGAGCGGCCGCCGCCTCGTACGTCGGGTGTCAGGCACACAACGTCGTGCCGACGCCGGGTGGACTGGCCGCGATTCGACTCGTCCTCGAGTGTCGATTGGACCCTGGTGACACGGTCCTCGTTCCCGCCCCGAGTTTCGGCGAATATGCCCGTGAGGTTCGACTCCAGGGCGCGACGCCGACGTTTTACCCTCACGACGGCGTCGCCGGAATCGAGACGAAAACGCTCGAGCGTGCCTCGGTGGTAATCGTCTGTCGACCCAACAACCCGACCGGTGAGTTGCCCAAGAAGGGAGCGCTCGAGGCCCTGATCGACCGCTGCAGTCGGACGGACACGATGGTGCTCGTCGACGAGGCCTTTCTCGGGTTCACTGGCGAGCCATCCCTTGCGACCGACGGGTATTCACACGTCGTCGTCGCCCGTTCCCTGACCAAACTGTTCGGACTGCCAGGTATTCGAGCCGGTTTCGCCGTCGCTTTCGGGCCGTTCGCCGACCGTCTCGAGCGGGCCCGCCGGGCCTGGACCCTCGGCACGCCCGCGGCAGCCGTCGGTGCGCACTGCATGCGGGACGAGGCGTTCGTCCGCGCGACCCGAACCCGGACCGACGCCGAGCGAACCCGCCTCGTCGACGCACTCGAGGGAGTGCGTCGCTACAGTGTCTTCCCATCGGACTCGCCGTTCATCTTACTCGAGCTCCCCGATGGGGATGCCGTCGACGGCCTGCTCGAGTGCGCCCGCGCCGCGAACGTCGTCTTCCGAGACGCTCGGACGTTCCGTAGACTCGATGCACACGTCAGGATCGCCGTTCGTGATGAGGGGGCCACAAATCGCACGCTGGAGGTGCTAACTCATGCCGACGAGTGAAGAAGGGCCTCGGGCGTACGGGAGCCAGCGCAAAGACGGTGTGTTGTGTGTCACTCGAGCGGGGACCGAGTGGCTTTCGACCGGCTGGAACGGTGGGCGAATTCGTGACGACCGTGCGTTCAATATCTCGGTTCCCGAGGGCTGGTCGACCCGTGACCTCGAGGGATACGTCCTCGAGCGACTGTCTGGGGCTGGATTTTGTGACTCGAATGCGGGTTCAGTAACGGCTCCCGTCCTCCTCACGGGCGTCGATCTCAGCCATGCCCGGGGGGCGACCTGTGGCCCGGTGACAGTGTACGCGACGGCGGGGGTGTCGAATCCTGCGGCCCTGCCGATGGAACCACGAGACGGATCACTGTCGGACCCTGGTGTGACCCACGACGAGCCGGAGACCCCGGGCACGGTCAACCTGATCGTTGGAACGACCTGTCGTCTCGACCCCGGGGCGTTCGAAAACCTCCTCGCTGTCGTGGCAGAGGCGAAGGCGCGGACGCTATTGGCCCGAACTGGATTTCCCGGCACGACAACTGATGCGATCGTAATCGGTCACGACCCCGATGCTCGCTCGCGACCCTATTCGGGAAGTGCCACGCGCGTCGGTGCAGCAACCAGGGCTGCCGTCAGGGATGCCCTGTGTGCCGCCGTTGACGCTCGATACGACGCAGGCGATGCAACGCTTCCCGAATCCGTGGCGGATGCGACCTATGGGTGTCGGACCGACGTACGGAGTACTGTATTTCGTCCCTGAGATCCGCTACACGGACGCTTAAGAAGGTTCGAGCCGATATATGGACAATGAGTGAGCAGCAACCGACAACGGGACTCGAGCGTATCCGGTCGGTCGCCGTGACGGCCGAAGACGTCGTCGACGCCTTTGTCTACACACAGGAGAATCCAGGCGAAGCCGTGTTGCGGGTGACGCCTCCGTTCCACGGCCGGATGCGTGCTCGCCTCCACGTCTTCCAGCAGGACGACGCCCTGGCCACTGGGGCCCACCATATCGACCCAAAGCACCTCCTCGAGCGTGAGGTCGTCGCTAGCTATCCGACTCTCGCGGATGTTGCCGAACGGGTCGAACGCGATGGAGGAGATACCGACGCCGTCAGCGCACACCACGCAACTGCACTCGAGCACTGGCGCGACCAGGCCCTCGAGAGCCTGGTCGATCGTATCCCTCTCGACGCCGAAAGCGACGGGGGCCGCCACGTCGTTACCGTCTCAGTTCTCAGACGAAGTAGGTGAGATCCGACGCCGTTTTTCATTTTTACTTTCACTCCGGATGGATCGCATTGACAGTATCAGCGTGTGACCGAGAGGTATGCACAGGAGTTCAGTGATCGAAGAACAGAGACGAGATGGGTCGACACCACCACGCCGAATCGACGTCAGCGACCTCGATGCGCGAACCGTTCAAGAGTTCGTCCGCTCGAGTGTCACCACCGAAGCGGTTTCGTTCGAACATCGAGGATCGAAGACGTACCTCGTCGTCGGCGAGTAGTTCCCTATAGCTTCGACAGATCGCGCGCGTCAGTCGCCGCAGCAAGCACACTCTCCTGGGTCGCATCGGGTGCCGTCGCCGTTACGGCAGCGTTGACCGTCCCCTCGAGGACTGGTGCGTCGGCGATGACAGCCGCCGATTCGACTCCCGCCATCTCGATGGCGAGTTCGGCATTCATGACTGCACTACCCAGGTCGACGGTGACGACGACCGCATCGTTATCTGACAGGGCCGCCTCGAGCGCGTCGACGATCGTGTCGGGCGTCGTTCCGATCCGCCCATCCGCCGTTCCACCGACTGCGTGTACGGTATCGGCTCCGCTCATCTCTTCGGCAATGACTTTGATTCCTCGAGCGACCTCCTCGCTGTGGGAAACGACGACAATGCCAACCATCAGTCCTGGACCTCCGTGTCGGTGTCTTCCGTGGCCGCTGTGTCGACGGCGTCCTTGGCCTCCGTCTCTGACTCCTCTCGAACTTGTACGTCCGATGGATCGACATCGGCCGTGGCATCGCGTTCAATGTCACCCATTTCACCGAGTTCGTCCTGAGCTACCGCGAGCAGTTCCTCCAGGATGTACAGGGTACTCGTTGCACCGGGGTCCTGGTGGCCGACTGACCGCCACCCGAGGTAGGACGCACGCCCCTTCTTCGCTCGCAGTGGCGTCGTGAACTCGAGGCCGCGGTTGGCCGCGTCCACCGCTTTTGCCAGCGCCTCGAGCGGCGACAACTCATCTGTCTCGACGGATTTCTTGTACGTGTGGACGGCGGGTGTCACTGCGTCGACCATCGTTTTATCGCCAAGATTGGCTTTTCCTCTCGCTTGCAGTGTCTCGAGGTAGGTTTCGGCAAACGCAACGGTGGTTTCGGCGGTCACTCCTCCTTCGAGTTCCTGACTCGCCTTCATAATGGACCCGCCATACAGCGGGCCGGAGGCACCGCCGACTTCCGAGATGAGCGCAACGCCCACCGTCTTGACGAGTTCTGCCGGGTCATCACTCTCGAGGTCGGCGAGGCGGTCGCAAACGGCGGTAAACCCACGGTCCATGTTTGCGCCATGGTCGGCATCACCGATGGCCGAATCGAGATCAGTGAGGTGATCCTTTTCGGCTGCCAACCGGTCGGCGATCGCGTGGGCGGCGGTTCGAACCGCGGTTGCCTGGGCGTGCTCGTCGGCCATCGGTGCTTATGCGCCTCCTGACTGGTTCCCAGTCACGGTCAAGCCGGGCGTCTCGACCGGATACGCCAGGAGTTCCTTCAGTTCGTCGTCGACGGCCATGACCGTGATCGAACAGCCCATCATATCGAGTGACGTCATGTAGTCGCCGACCCAGGCATCCCAGATGTCGAAGCCCGCCGCCTCGAGGTGGCTGGTCACCCGTCGGTTGACGACGTACAGTTCCATCAGGGGTGTTCCGCCCATCCCGTTGACCATCGTCACAATCTCTGTGCTATCCTCGAGGTCGAGGTCATCGAGGACGGCTTCCGTGAGGTGGTCAGCAATCTCATCGGCGCTCATCACGTCCGTTCGCTGGGTGCCCGGTTCGCCGTGAATGCCGATACCGAGTTCGATTTCGTCCTCGCTAAGATCGAACGTTGGCTCTCCCTTTTCAGGTGTGACACACGAGGTGAGTGCCATTCCCATCGTGCCGGCGTGTTCGTTGGCCTTTTGAGCGACGCGTTTGACCTCCTCGAGGTCGCCACCCTGATGAGCCATCGCGCCCGCTACTTTGTGGACGAAAACCGTCCCGGCCACGCCGCGTCGGCCAGAGGTGTACAGCGAATCCTCGACGGCGACGTCGTCGTTCGTGATTACGTATTCGACTGTCGTGTCCGATTCCATCTCGGCCATCTCGATCGCCGTTTCGAAGTTCATTACGTCGCCTTCGTAATTCTTGACGACACAGAGAACGCCTTCGCCAGCATCACAGGCCTGAATCATTTCGCTCAACTGATCAGCGGTCGGCGACGTGAACACCTCGCCAGCGGCGGCACCATCGAGCATCCCGTCGCCGATGAAGCCACCGTGTGTTGGCTCGTGTCCACTCCCGCCACCGGAGACGATACCGACTTTTCCCTCGACCGGGCCATCAGCCCGCACCAGAACTTCCGTTCCCTCGAGTCGTGCCAGTTCGGGGTGTGCTGCGACCATCCCATCGAGCATTTCATCGACGACCGATGATGGCTCGTTGATAAGTTTCTTCATACGTACCCACTGTTCATGAGGGCGTCTGTCACGATAATGGTTGTCAGTATTCGCACGCCGTTTGAAACGGCACTCGCGCCGAGTGCGAACACACTTTACTCGCTGGCCCATGGACTCGAGCGTGCAGCCCGACGAGTCGGGGTCGGTCGGTGAACCGATCCCTGAAACCGACCGAGGGTCCGACGACGAGCAACGGGTCGAGGTGTATCCGGGCAAGGAGGTCGTCGTCGAGTTCGACCCGGGCCTGACGTTCGAGTGCGTCGAGGAGTGTACCTGGTGTTGTCACCACGGCGTGTTGCTCTACGACCGCGATCTACTCGAGCTCGCTCAGCGAGCAAACCTCGCTGAAACCACAACACAGTTTCGGGGTGAGCCGTTCGTCACCCGCGAATCAAAAGAGCGTACCGACCACGTCGGAGACGACGGCCAGGCCTGTGCGTTCCTTCGCGAGGACGGGTTGTGCGCACTGCATCTCGAGCACGACTGGAAACCAACGCGTTGTTCCGTCTTCCCTCTCGGTGTCTGGCTCGAGGACGACGGCCTCCACGTCGACATTCGTGATTCGGCCCACGAGCACTGTGAGGGGCTCAACGTCAGTGATCGCCGAGTCATCGATTCGCTCGAGGCGTTTCTCCCCGAGTTGTTGTGGGACCTCGATAATCCGGATAGCGACCGCGAACTCTGACCGTTCACCCCGCCGTTTCGGGTGGTCACCGCGTTTCCTGTTTCCACGTTCGCAGCCCAACCACTTTGCCATCGAGCGTTTCACGCTCACACTCCGTCGCAGCCCAGACAAACATTGCTGCTACGCCCGCAGGATCACGGCCCTGTCCATTGGTCAACGGGGTGGCGAGTTGTCCTGGCTCGAGACACCCGACGACGTACTCGGTATCGGCAGCGAACCCTCTAACGACGGCTTCGGCGCTCGCTTTTGAGATGGCATACGAACCGTAGCCTGATTGAGCCTCGCGGGCGATTCGTCCAGTGGGCACCAGCACCCGCGCGCCGTCATTGAGGTGTGGGAGCGCTTCGCTGATTGTGGCGAAGACGCCTCGAGCGTTGGTCCGCCAGTGATCGTCGAATCGGCTGTACGATTCATCGTCCGTCGGTGTCGAGCCTGATTCGCCGTGATAGATGCCCGCACAGGCAACCACAACGTCGATACCTGCAGCGCCTGTCTTTGAGGCAGTTTCTAGCAACCGTTCACAGTCGAACTCGTCTCGTACGTCTGTCCGAATCCCGGTGATTGTTCCCCGTTTTTCAGCCTCTTCGAGTGCTGAGACGGTTTCATCGATCCGCGACTGGTCACGAGCACCGATAACGACGGTTGCACCGGCCTCGAGGAAAGCCTCGGCAACGGCCCGTCCGATACCACCTGTGCCGCCGGTGATGACGACTGTCGACTCGTCCATATTGTCTGCAGGAACCCCGCTGATACGAACTCACCGGTCGCGGGTCCCCCTTCCGGTTCCTTCTCCTGTAGGATACAGGTTTATCACCTATCCGTTACGACAGAGAGATATGAAATCGTTGGCGGGAGAGTCAGTTCTCGTGATCGGTGCCGGTGTTGGTGGCTTGTCGACCGCGTGTTATCTTGCCGACGCTGGTGCGGAAGTACGGGTTATCGAAAAGAACGAACAGTTGGGTGGGCGCGCGAGCCGACTCGAGAAAGACGGATTTCGGTTCGATATGGGCCCCTCGTGGTATCTCATGCCCGATGTCTTCGAACGGTTTTTCGCGACGTTCGACCGTGAGCCCACAGCGTACTACGAACTCACCCACCTCGACCCCCACTACCGGATCTTTTTCAAAGACGGGGACCAGGTCGATATCACCCCTGACCTCGAGCGGACCAAGGACATCTTCGAGGAGTACGAATCCGGGGCCGGTGAAGCGCTCGAGCGCTACCTCGAGAAATCGGCCCTCAACTACGAGGTCGGAATGGAACACTTCGTGTACGAGGATCGCGAACGGATTCGCGATTACCTCGACCTCGACGTGGCTCGACAGGCACGGGGGCTCTCGTTGCTTGGATCGATGCAAGGACACGTCGAGAAGTACTTCGACCATCCGAAACTCCAGCAGATAATGCAGTACACGCTCGTGTTCCTGGGCGGCTCACCACGAAACACGCCTGCGCTGTACAATTTGATGAGTCACGTGGATTTCAACCTGGGTGTCTGGTACCCTGAAAACGGTCTCGGTGGTGTCATCGATGGCATGGCAGACCTCGGGCGAGAACTCGGCGTCACCTACGAGACGGACCGGCCAGCAACCCAAATCAAGGGTCGAGAGGGGGCGTTCCTCGTCGAGACTCCGTCGGGGCCGATAGAAGCCGACTTCGTCGTGAGTAACGCCGACTACGCGCACACGGAGCAGGAGCTACTGACGCCAGAGCGACGTGGATACGACGCCGACTACTGGGAGTCGAAGACGTACGCCCCGTCGGCGTTCTTGCTCTACATGGGCGTCGAGGGCGACGTCCCGGAACTTGCTCACCACACACTGGTCCTGCCGACGGATTGGGACGAACACTTCGATCAGATTTTCGACGACCCAGCCTGGCCCGATGACCCCGCGTACTACCTGTGTGTCCCCTCGGAGACGGATGACACCGTGGCTCCCGAGGGACACAGCAACCTCTTCGTGCTCGTGCCGATCGCGCCGGGACTCGAGGACACCTCGGAACTGCGAGCCAGCTATCGAGATCACGTCCTCGATGACATCGCCGAACATACGGGAACCGATCTCCGGGATCGCCTCGTTGTCGAAGAGAGTTTCTGTGTCGAAGACTTCGCGGATCGGTACAACAGTTTTCAGGGAACAGCACTCGGAATGGCCCACACCCTTCGACAGACAGCCCTGTTCCGTCCGCCACATCGGTCGAAGAAGGTCGACGGGCTGTATTTCACCGGGTCGTACACGACGCCCGGTATCGGCGTCCCAATGTGTTTGATCAGCGGCGAACTGACGGCGGAAAAAGTGTTCGCAGATTACGGCGAGTGAGCACAAACGTATGAGTGATCGGACCGACACTGCCACAGACAGTAGCGGACTGCTGAATGCTGGAGAGTGGTACCCATGACGGTCTCTGCCCACTCGAGCACTCCACTCCTCGGCCAGATGCGTTACCTCCTCACGCTCTCACGACCACGTTTTTGGTTGTACCTCGCCGGCCCAGTCCTGATCGGGGTGGCCTACGCGGCCGAGACGACAGCCGCGTTGGTTACTCCCACGACGATGGCACTCTTCGTCTACTTCCTGTTGCCGGCGAACGTCTTTCTCTACGGCATCAACGACCTCTATGACCGAGATATCGATCAGTTGAATCCGAAAAAAGACGATAAGGAAGCGAGATACGAGGGCCAACGAGTGGTCCCCATCGTTGTCGCACTCTGTGCCATCGCCGCGATAGGGCTCCTGGCGGTTATCCCACTCGAGGCCTGGTTCTGGGTTGGAGTGTTCCTATTCTTGGGCGCGGGATACAGTGCCCCGCCGTTTCGGTTCAAAACCTCACCGTGGCTCGACTCGCTGTCGAACGGGTTGTACATTGCTCCGGGCGTGGCCGCCTACACAGCCGTTGCCAGCTCACAACCGCCCGCGCTCGTCATCGGTGGGGCGTGGCTCTGGGCCATGGGAATGCACACGTTCTCGGCGATACCGGACATCGAACCGGATCGCAACGCTGGAATTGAGACGACGGCGACACGACTCGGGGAGAGTCGAACATACGCCTACTGTGGTGGGTGTTGGCTCGCTGCTGCGCTCGCGTTCGCGGCAATCGACCCCCGACTCGGTCTGCTCATGGCGGTCTATCCCGCGCTCATCGGTGTCATCGTGGGCTCGAGGGTCGACGTGACTCGAGCCTACTGGTGGTTTCCCGCCATCAACACGGTTGTCGGCACGGCCATGACGATGGGCGGCCTCTGGGTACTGGTCCACGGTTGAGGTCGTAATCGAGGATTACAGTGCTCGAGTGGGAGTAATCGCATGATCCGATAGCACGTACAAGAACTGGTGAGTGTCTTATTAACATACGTAAATTCCCGCAATAGTCTTGAAAATCTATGGTTAAAATACGGAAAAGTTTATAACTGAAACCGCAGGTTACGCAAATGCATGGCGCAGAAGTCCCCCGCTACTGATCGTGAATCCGTCACTACTGGCCGTAACTCCGCGTTACCTCGTCGTGGATTCCTCCACTCCGTCGGTGGTGCGCTCGCGGCAACCGCGCTCGCAGGCGCAGGGAGTACGGTCAGTGCTGACGATGACGCGTTCGAAACCGTCGAACTCGATCCCGGTGAAGACAAACTCGTCACCCTCGAGGATGGCGAGACGCTCGAGAACGTCCTCTATGACTGTTCAGCCGAGGGCGCTCGCATGACGATCGCCGCGCACGCGACCGATTGGACGATTCGAAACGTCGGTATCAAAGGCGAGTTCGACGTCGGACAACCCGACGCAGCCTTTGGGATCTCGGACGTCGGCGGCGGCACGAGCACGATCGAAAACGTCTATCTCGGCGACGGTGCCGTCTTCGGGACCGAGGCCACCGGCGAGACCGGTTTCTGGGTCGCCCCGGACCACGACGGACACATCGACTTCCACAACGTGAACGTTCAGGGCTTCCCCGACAACGGTGTCTACGCCTCTGCGCCTGCCGGTGCGGGCGATGGCACGATCCACATCGACGAGTGTTACGCGGCCAACAACTACGTCTCGAACTTCCGCATCGGTTCCGCTGGCAGTGCCGTCACGAACTCGAGCGTGCACGTCGACGACGGCGAATACGGCGGCCGTGGCGTCTGGGTCTGGTCGCCAGGTGAGTGTGCGGTCGACAACTGTGATCTCGATGTCGGCCAGCACAACTATGCCATCCACGCCGGTGCGAACGGTGCGGCAACGACCGTCTCGGTGACCGACACCGAGTACAGCACGGGCTTCCACGGCGGCACCACTGAGGTCGCCGGCTCGAGCATCGAACTCGCCTCGGATGTCGGAACCGATCCTGACCCGGTTATCCCTGCTGGTGTCCCGGAAAGTGCAGAAGAAGCCGCTCGCGGCGACTAGTGGCGGTTCGAGTCTGAACTGAGCGGTCGAACCCAATTTGTCGGTGCGGTTCGACCAATCAGTCGACGCTTGCCAGCGTACTAACATTCCCTGTGGTGGGCCACTGCTGGCCCTTCCCCGCTGACGATTGCCCCTCCAGGCATTGATATTGGTGCACGGCTCGATCTGCTGTTTTTGTGTGATTTACACCGAGTTGTTCTCCACTCCTTCCTCGCACTCTATCACTCAGCGATGCGTGCAGGTCCGGAGACCAGGGTCAGACACGTGGCTCTCAGACGATAGAGTCCAGACGATAGCGGCTCGTCCAAGTAACGTATCGGCACTCGAGGGAGTAATACCTGTTTACCCAGCGTGTGTGACGGTCCAAACAGCCCCTCGAGGGCGTATACAGGGGTTTCGTCGAGCTGAAGATTATTTAGAAACCCTATGTTCGTTTTCTTGAATTTCTTTTTTCACTTATCAAACACTCACGAATATCTTATAATCAGTAAAATTAAACCATCTATACTACGGAAGATTTATTGTGGTATCCTCAGATTACTCGATTGCATGGCACGCGACGCGACGGTACTGGATGATAGCGATAGCACCGATAGCGCGGCTCGAACCCGCGACAACGACGGTAAGACTGGATTACTCCACCGACGAGGGTACCTGCAACTGGCGGGCGCTGGCGCGCTCGCCGGGGCGGCTGGATTTGGCGGTGGTGTGAGTGCCGAGGAGACCGACTACGATGTGATGACCGTCGGTGCTGGCCAGCGAGAGGTCGTCGACGTTGACTCGAACGAGACGCTCGAGAACCTGTTGATCGATTGTACGGCGAACAACGCCCAGGTGGTAATCGCCGCCCACGGCACCAACTGGACCATCAGAAACGTCGGTATTCGTGGACGCGTCAGTAATAACGACGCGATCATTGGCGTCTCAGACCGACAGGGGAACACGTCCCGAATCGAGAACGTGTATATCGGCGACGGCGCGACCGACGGTCACCGTGTCGGCCTCGGCATCTGGGTCGCTCCCCAACACAGCGGCCACATCGACATCGACCGCGTCAACATCCAGGAGATGGGTGATAACTCGTTTTACTGCTCGGCCCCGATGCACAGCGGTGCGGGTGGCACGGTCGATATTTCGAACTCCTACTCGCGGGATTCGTGGGTTTCTCACTTCCGTCTCGGCGAGGGAACCGTCTCGAACTGTACGGCCGTCAATACGAGTGCGCGCGACGACGGCCGCGGTGTCTGGGCCTGGGCACCCGGCGACGTGATCGTCGAAGACTCCCACCTCGCGACCGGTGGTCGCCATTACGCCATCGTCGCCGGGGCAAACGGCCGCGGCTCGAGCGTCCGCGTCAGGGACACGGAGTACGACACTGGGTTCAACGGCGGCTTCCGTGAGGTTGCCAACGGGAACGTCTCCCTCGAGTCGGGCAACGGGACGAACCCCGAGGATCGGATGCCCGACGGCTGTCCAACCAGCGCAGAGGAAGCGGCAGCTGGCGAGGGTGGAGAAGCTGAAATCGAGCAGGACGACGACGATGACACAGACCGTGACGAACACCTCCTGGTCATCCACGGCGACGATTCCGGTGTCACTCACTACGAATTCCAAGCTGCGGGCGCAGTGGAACCGTCGACCGATGAAGGCGCAACCATCGACGATGACCTCGTTCTCGAGGACGGCCACGTCCGGGGAACGGTCGCCAACTGGCGGGACGCCTTCCGATTCGAGGGCGACCTCGAGCAGTTGACCCTCGATGGCCCTGCCCGCGCATCGATCGACGGAACCGAGGTCGATGCGGACGACGTCGGCGACGCGTACCCCAACACGCTCGAAATCGACGGTGACGGAGAGCCTGCAAGTTTCGAGTGTACAGTCGAAGGCGCGTTCGGACTCGAGGATGACGAACTCGAGGACGACGCGCTGGTTCTCTCGGGATCGACGGTCCAGGGCTCGGTCACGGAGTCGACACTCGAGGTGCCGTTTTCCGGCCAGCTGTCGGACCTCACCTTCACCGATGGCGCGGCGACCGTTCGACTCAACGGTGAGGAGGTCGATCCCGAGGATGTCAGTGCAAAAACGCAGTTGCCACACGTCATCGTGATCGACAACACGGAAGCCAGTGATTCCTCGGTGTACTCGTTCGAAGCGACCGGCGGCGTCGTGGCATCTGCCTTCCGCGACGGTGGCTCGATCGACGAAGACGAAGTGACTGCGGGTCGACGCGTCCGTGGCATCGTCGACACCTGGCTCGATGCCTACTGGTTCGACGGCCGACTCGAAGACGTGACCCTCCTCGGTGATGCCGAAATCGACGTCCGGTACAACGTCAGAGAACAGTAGAGGCGAGTCGAACTCGAGCGCTCTCCCTGCGTAATAGCACTGCACTGGTCCCCGCTGGCACACCCTCCCGCTGAAATCGGTACCCGACGACACACCCTCCCACTGTAATTGGCCCTCGCTGACACCCTCATCTGTTGAAATCCATGACACACACCGGATGCTCAAGGACGTCACTGTCTGGATGCTGTCGGGAAAATTCCTTACTCCAAGCTCATAGGTAAATACACAAAGGCTTTGCGGGACATTTGGACGATCCCCACAGCCCCTCATTGTGGGCCGTTGAAGGAGCCTATAGCGATGCACGACACCCTTCACGCCTGTCTGTCGAACGCACCGTTCGAGTACACCGTCGAGCGGTGTCTGCACGAGGTCGACCCACATGCGGTCTACGAGGTTCGTGTCGACGGTGAACGAGCGATCTGTAAAGTTACCGTCGAGGAGAGAGGAAACGCTGCCCTCGAGGGCCACGTGCTCCGATACGTCGACGAGACGACAACGGTCCCGGTCCCGTCCGTCAAATGGGTCGGTGAGCGAGGGTTTGTAACGCGCTATCGGCCAGACGCGCCCGACGATCCAATCGAGCCAGCAATCCTCGAGCGCGGGTGGCTCGACGCCGCGGGCCGCACCCTTGCAACGCTCCATAGGGAGGCAACGTTCGACTGTCCAGGGCTTTGCACTGTCGCAGAAAATTCGGACGATTCGTCCGCAGGATTCGCTGTCAACACGACCCCAAACGCTGAACAGCCGTGGACCGAAACGCTCGAGTCCCTCCTGTCGGTGTACGAAACGAGTTTGGCGGGGAGCCAGTACACCGCGGTCGTGGAGCAGGCTCGAGAGTTCTGTCGACGTCACGGCGATCGACTCGAGGCCGGCGTGACCGCGTGGTCCTTGCTTCACGGCTGGTTTACCCCCGAGCATGTGGCCGTCAACGATGGGGCCCCGACGTGTGTTATCGATTTCGAGCACACACTCGTCGGTGCACCTGAGTGGGACTACTGGCGGGCAGCGATCCCGTTGTTTGTGGGGGGCCACTGGGACGGCCCCGACGACGCGGAGGCAATCTTTCGACAGGCCTATGAGTCAATTCGACCGCTTCCCACGCAATTCGATGATCGACGGGTGGCCTACCGGGGACTCGTTGCTGTCTCACACCTCGATTCACTCGCCACACAGCGTGGACTTTCGAGTGAGACCACCGCAGTTGCCGACGCGATCGCCGACCAGGCACGAACGGCGTTCGAGGA
>PUKM01000252.1 GCA_003552325.1 Natrialbaceae archaeon
ACGGTATTCTCGAGATAGGTACAGATCTCACGTTTCGTCCTCGCAAGTTCCCGATCAGCACCGGTTGGCGTGAGAAGCTGATCAGTGTCAAGGTGACGGTGGTGTGATGACATTGTTTGTCGTAAGTTTCTCTGTTTTGGTGTTTGATCGTCCAATACATAGTCGCTTCCCTAACACACCTTATATGGATTTGCCGTCATTATGTGACACACTGGCAGGTATGCCTGCGACGAGCCGACAACAAACGTGTGACTATCCCACCGATGGGAAATCCAACTCGAGTGATCATCCGCCACTGCAGTGGTGCTATCGAGGGCACAGGGGTATCTCCGAGTTCAACGGGGACTAACGGCGAAACGCGTACTGGAAACGGTGAGTCCCGTGTACTCGTAGCAGACGAACAAACAGCAAAACGTCGTTCTCTGCCAGGCAAACACCCAAACTGATTTTCGGATCGATCGGTCCGGCCATACGCTGGCCGACGAACGGCGTCTCCGTTACAAGACGTACTCCCCGGCGAGGTCTGCGGGGGTAATCACCGATATGGAGCCATCTTCCTCGAGCGCTTGGATCTGACTCAGGATTGCCTCGACGTGATCGAAGTGATCCGCGACATCGCCAAAGGCGATCGTCACGACACCACCGAGGCCGGTTGCCATATCCAGGGTGTGTTCGACGTCACTCGCGTCCGGCTGTACTAATCGGGGACAGAGCGTCGGGTTCGTCACTGCACCGTGACCGGTATACCCCGACATGAACGCCACCTCGTGTCGATCGGCTGCAGCGTCGATCACGTCGTCGTTGAACGACCCACTCGGGTAGGCCAGGTATGCACTTCCGTCGTATCCCTGGTCCTCGAGCCACTCGTAACCGCCCTCGATTTCGCTCTCGGGTGTTCGGCCACCCTCGAGTGAGGTCAAGGCGTTTCCGTGGGCTGCGTAGCTCCCGATGGTCCAGCCAGCATCGGCGAGCGCTTCGACCTGGTCGTAGGTGAGTCTAGAGCCCTCGTGACTGGCTTCCTCACGAAGTCGAGCAGTGGGGACGAACGCCGTGGCTGGATAGTCGTACTCCTCGAGGAGCGGCAACGCGTCCTCATAATGGGATTCGTATGCCCCATCGAAGTGGAGCATGACTGCAGTTTCGGGAGACGAGACGAACGTCAAGTCGTCGATCCAGGCCTCGGCGACACCGTCGCCAGTCCAGATGCTAATGTGGATCTCCGTTACCGCACTGAGATCCGGCTCTCCCTCGAAGTATTCGAGACCGAAATTGACGTGGCGAATTGACATGCCGTGGACGCGCTGTCGATAGACGGCCTTGTCACGATCCTCGTCGTAGAGTTGGATACCAATGTTCGTCGCCGAATGGGCGGCGATGGCGAGACCAGGCATGAGGTCAGTGCAGTCGATGGGATCCTCGAGTTCTCGGACCATGCGCACCTGTGACTCGGGTTCATCAGCTTCGAGGAGCACTGATTGTGACCCCGTGACCGAATAGTCCGGGTAGGCACTCGCCGAACCCGAGATGACGCGCCACTGTGAAAGGCTCTCGAAGTCGTCGAACGTTTCTGCCTCGAGTGGGTCCTCGGTCGGTTCATCACTGGTATCGTCGGATCCGGTATCATCCGAACCCGTCTCATCCGAGCCGGTGTCATCCGTTCCGTCGTCGGAACTGGAGGCGTTGTCAGGGTCGTCACCACCGTCGCCGTCGGTCTCGCCAAATCCCATACAGCCGCCCAGGGTCAGTACGCCTGCGGTCGCGAGATAGGTACGTCGTTTCATTGCAACGATAGCGAATATCACCGGATCGAGCGATTGTTATGCTCCAGTTGTCCCCAGGTAGGGGCTACGTTCCACGTCAGTGGCAGAACCACGCATTCCACATCTCACGAAAATAGATTTATAATGATATGTTTATGTCAGTTCCGAACGTAATGAGGACTGATTGGTGCCAATGTATACATGATTGTGCAAGCAAAGTACGAAAGTATTAAAACGCAGCTTGCACCTATGCTCGAGTATCCAACATGGGGATAAACGACCAACTGGCAGATTTTTTCGAGTTCGCCGACCATAACACGACGGCAAAGCGAGAATTTCTCGCAGGAGTGACGACGTTTCTCGCAATGGCGTACATCATCGTCGTTAACCCGGCGATTCTCTCAGAGGCGATCGTTATTGAGGGGTATAGTGGGGATGAGGTCAGGGATATGTTGGCCGTATCGACGATTCTGGCGTCGGTTCTGGCGATTCTCATCATGGCGTTCTGGGCGAATCGACCGTTCGGGCTGGCTCCGGGGATGGGGCTCAACGCTTTCTTCGCCTTTACCGTGGTTATCGTCCTCGGCGTCCCATGGGAACTGGCCCTCGCAGCCGTCTTCGTCGAAGGGATCATCTTCATCGCACTGACTGCTGTCGGCGCTCGGAAATACGTTATCGAACTCTTTCCCGAACCAGTCAAGTTCTCCGTCGGGGCGGGTATCGGCGTCTTCCTGCTCTTTCTCGGACTCCAGGAGATGGAACTGGTCGTTCCCTACACTGATGCAGACGGCTTCCCGTCAGGGACGCTCGTCGAACTCGGCAATGCCCTCGAGAGTCCTGTGGCAACGCTCTCGGTGCTCGGCTTGGGGCTGACGCTCTTTCTCTACGCTCGAGGGGTGCGTGGCTCGATCATTATCGGCATCGTCTCAACCGCGGTCACCGGGTGGGTCCTCACGATCGCGGGCGTCGTTGCGCCAGGATCGTTGACCCCCGAGGGATCCTATGAAACCGTCACGAACGACGGACTCGTGGCGACGCTCACTAACGTCCAGTACGACATCACGCCGCTCATCTCGGGCTTCTTCGATGGCCTTGGGATGATCACGGACGAGCCACTCGTGTTCGCGCTGGTCGTCTTCACGTTCTTTTTCGTCGACTTCTTCGACACCGCGGGCACGTTGATCGGGGTGTCACAGATTGGTGGGTTCCTCGACGAAGACGGTGATCTGCCCGAAGTCGAGAAACCATTGATGGCGGATGCAGTCGGGACGACGTTCGGTTCGATGATCGGGACCTCGACGGTGACGACCTACATCGAATCCGCGACCGGGATCGAAGAGGGTGGAAAAACTGGATTCACGGCGCTCACCGTGGGTGGGTTCTTTGCGCTCTCATTGCTCGCCGTGCCATTTATCCGAATGATTCCGCAGTATGCGACATACATCGCGCTGGTCGTCGTCGGCCTCATCATGTTACAGGGCGTTATGGACATCGACTGGACCGATCCCGCCTGGACGATTTCGGCTGGCTTGACCATTACCGTCATGCCCTTGACGGCCTCGATCGCCAATGGACTCGCCGCCGGGATCATCAGCTACCCGATCGTCAAAACCGCAGTCGGCGAACGCCGTGACGTGTCACTCGGTCAGTGGCTGCTCGCAGTCGCGTTCGTCGGCTACTTCATCGCGTACTTCGCCACGACAGCTGGGTATCTCGCGATTTAGAGAGAGGCACGATTTGTATAGCGATCGGTGTTGTCCACGGCAGTAAGTGCGTATAGTGTGGACCCTCATTGCAACGTGAGTCCCACCCTTTCGATCCCGATTACGTCCCTGGGGGTCACTCGCTACTTGTGCGGCCACGCAGTCACGATCTGAGGAAACCGCTTCTCACCGACGTAACGATTGTGGGAGGCTCTCTGCGCTGAGGCCTGCAAAATCGAACCACTCGACTTTGAACAAGAGCCCGAGCAGCACGACTGTCAGGGCGAACGGGATCAGATTCAAAAAGTAGGCGTTGACCAGCCCCCAGAACAGTCCGAAACTGATCAGATCGTCGAGAAAGTACTCACAGCGCTCGAGGCGGTCACAGACGGCCTCGTGGTCGAACGAGAGGGTCAAGATGCCGACGGCGACGGAGCCCGATATGAGCCAGCCGATGTAGTTCTGCACCGGCACGTCGTAGTAGATACCGCCATCGAACCACCCCCAGAAGTCGAGGGCGACCGCGCCAGGATCGAGGACGAGGTCCATCGTGATGACGATCGCGAGCGTACAGAGGTATCGCGCTGGAAACGAGGCGTTGCGTCCGAGCATCAACAACGTGAGCAGGTAGCTGTTCAGCAAAATTGGAAAATAAAACACGGGCAAAAACAGGGGAATAGCGCCCAGTAACATCGGGCCAAGGTCGCGCTCGTACTGGAATTCGCCGTACGGATAGCCCGTGTAGACCCCCGTGAGTTCGATCCCCCAGGTAAACAGGACGAGGACCGCCAACCCAGCGAGCAATCGTCGCGTGAGCAACGGCATGATCCCGCCGATCAGGGGCAACGCCATGATCGTCACCGCGATGACCATCAAATACGGGTTGAACGCCAGCCACTCCGGGATTAGCCCTTCCTGGCCCGCAAGCAACAGGCCAACACCGACCAGCGGGAACGTGATCGCAATCGTCACACGGTTCTCGTCGATCACCCGGTCGAGGCCGGCCTCGAGTCGCCGCCGGTCGAATCGGTCGCGAGCCGACACGTTCATCGGTGAAAGGTGGGGAGCACACCGGCTTGAACGGTTTGGTTCGATCCGGCGAGTCACCTCGAGGGGCATGGGTTTTAGACGCCTCCCTGCTGAGTGGGATCCATGTCACATACAGACGGGACACCTGCCGGGGGAGCGTCCTGGCGGGTCGGCGTCGATGTTGGGGGGACGTTTACGGACGTCGTCACCATCACCGACGGCCAGTTGTCGGTCACCAAAACGCCGTCGACACCGTCAGCGCCCGATCAGGGCGTTATCGATGGGATAAGACAGCAGCAGCGCCGTGGTGCGTTTGATGCCAGTACCGTGACGTTTTTCAGTCACGGCACGACCGTTGCCACGAACGCCGTCCTTGAGCGAGAGTGGGCCGAAACCGCACTCGTGACGACGGCAGGGTTCAGGGACGTGTTAGGAATTGGCCGACAGGCTCGGCCTGATATCTACGATTTCGACGTCACCAAGCCGGAACCGATCGTGCCCAGAAACCGCCGGTACGAGGTCACCGAGCGGGTCGACGAGCGAGGTCACGTCGACATCCCACTCGAGACTGATGACGTCGATCAGGTCGTCGAGGACCTCCGTAAGGAGGAAGTAGACAGTGTCGCCATCTCGTTGCTCTTCTCGTTCGAAAATCCGAACCACGAAAAACAGGTCCGGGACCGTCTCGAATCTGCAGGTATCGACTGCAGCATCTCGCTCTCGAGTACGGTTTTGCCCGAAATTAGAGAGTACGAACGAACGCTCGCTACGGCACTCAACGCGGCACTGAAACCGGTCATGGACACCTACGTTGGTCGCCTCGACGAGCGAATTACCGACGAAGGGATCGAAGCCCCACTCCAGATCATGCAGTCGAACGGGGGCATTATCGACGCCGATTTCGCTCGAGAACGGCCGATCAATACCCTGCTCTCGGGGCCCGCTGCCGGCGTCAAGGGAGCCGCACACATCGCGAGCCTCGCTGGCACCGAGAACGTGCTCACGATGGATATGGGTGGCACCTCCTGTGACGTCTCGCTCGTCACCAACGGCGAGCCTGCGGTCGCAACCGACCTCGAGGTCGGGGCCTACCCCGTTGGCGTGCCGATGGTCGACGTCCATACGATCGGTGCTGGTGGGGGGTCGATCGCCTGGATCGACGCTGGTGGTGCCCTTCGCGTTGGCCCACAATCAGCCGGTGCCGTCCCGGGACCGATCTGTTACGGCCGTGGCGGCGACCAGCCGACAGTGACCGACGCCCAGATGATCCTCGGACGCCTCTCCCCTGACGCCTTCCTGAGCGACGACCTCGAGGCTGACCTCGAGACGGTCGAAGCTCGTATTGCCGAGACCCTGGCCGACCCCCTCGGACTCACCGTCACCGAGACAGCACAGGGGATTCTGGACGTCGCCAACGCCAGTATGGAACGGGCGCTGCGCGTCGTCAGCGTCGAACGGGGATACGACCCCCGGGACTTCGGCCTGGTTGCCTTCGGCGGTGCCGGTCCCCTCCACGCCAGCGCACTCGCTGACACGCTCGAGATACCGACCACGCTGATCCCACCCACCGCTGGCGTTCTCTCGGCACTCGGGCTGTTGCTCTCTGACCTGATTCACGACTGTAGCACCTCGATGGTTCGACCCCTCGAGGAGGTCGATCCACCCCAGATCGAACGCACCTTCGAGGCGTTCGAACGGGAGGGTCGTGACCGACTGTCCAGGAACGGACTGGCCACTGAACGGATCGAACTCGAGCGGAGCCTGGACCTCAGGTATGCGGGCCAATCGTTCGAGTTGTCGATCCCGATTCCAGACGGGCAGATCACTCCCGAGACACTCACGACGGCCGCCGAGCGCTTCCACGAACGCCACGCCACGCGCTATGGCCACGCCGCTCCGGGGGAACCAGTCGAACTGGTCACCGTTCGACTCCGTGCACGCGGGCTGATCGAGACCCCCTCACTCGAGGCAGTGGCACTCGAGGGCGATCCCGATGACGCGATTCGAGAGACTCGACCGGTGGTCTACGACGGGGAACCCGAGGAGACGCGAATCTATGACCGAACACGGGTCCCCGGGGACACCACCATCGACGGCCCAGCGATCCTCGAGGGAGCCGAGAGCACGGTCGTTGTGCGACCCAACCAGCACGCGACACTCGACAGTCGAGGGACAATCTCGCTGGAGGGGAACCAATGACAGCACAGCAGATCGACCCGATCACGCTCGAGGTGATCAGAAACGGCTGTGCGGCGATCGCCGAGGAGATGAACGCCAACCTCGTTCGAACCGGCTACTCGCCGAACATCAAGGAACGGCGGGACTGTTCGTGTGCCCTGTTCGACGCCGACGGCCAGCTATTGGCGCAAGCCGAAAACATGCCTGTTCACCTCGGTGCGATGCCGTTTTCCGTCGACGCAGCCCTCGAGCGGTATCCCCCGGAAACGCTGGCTCCCGGTGATGCAATCCTGGTTAACGATCCGTTCCACGGGGGTGCACACCTGCCCGACCTGACACTCGTTACCCCGGTCTTTGCCGACGGTTCGACGGATGACCCGCCGGTGATCGGATTTGCGGCTAACCGCGCACATCACGCCGATATCGGGGGCTCCACCGCAGGCAGCGTCGCTGCCGATTCGACCGAAATATACCAGGAAGGGCTTCGGATCCCACCAGTCAAGCTCTACGATAGTGGAGAGATCGTCGAGGACGTCGCCGACTTGCTCCTCGCGAACGTCAGAACACCCGACGAACGGCAGGGTGATCTGCGAGCCCAGCAGGCTGCCAACGAAACCGGTCGGCGGAGACTCCAATCGCTCGCTGCATCTTACGGGCTCGAGACGTTTGTCAATGCCGTCTCCGCCGTCCAAGAGTACGCCGAACGACGGATGCGAGCCGAACTCGAGGCACTTCCCGATGGGACCTATCGATTCGAAGATGTCCTCGACGACGACGGCCAGGGAGCGTCGGATATCCCTATTACAGTCGCTGTCACTATCGCCGGAGACGCAGTGACGGTGGACTTCTCGGGGACGGCCGACCAGACCGCCGGGGCGATCAACGCGGTCTTTGCCGTCACGGCGTCGGCAACGTACTACGCGGTACGGTGTGTGACGGATCCGGATATTCCCGCAAACGCAGGCGCATACCGCCCAATTACCATCGACGCACCGTCGGGCTCTGTAATCAACGCGACGCCGCCAGCGGCCGTCGTCGGCGGTAACCTCGAGGTCTCCCAGCGCGTGACCGACGTGCTGTTGGGTGCACTCGCTGCAGCCGCTCCGGAACGAGCCCTGGCGGCGTGCCAGGGCTCGATGAACAACGTGACCTTTGGCGGAACAGATCCACGTACAGACACACCCTACGCGTTCTACGAGACCCAGGGCGGTGGGTTCGGTGGCCGGCCCACCGGAGACGGCATGGACGGCGTCCACGTCCACATGAGTAACACGATGAACACGCCCGCAGAGGTGTTAGAGACGGCTTACCCACTCGCCGTCGAACGGTATGCCTACCGACCCGACACCGGGGGCGAAGGCGAGTACCGAGGCGGGGTTGGGCTCCGTCGTGATATTCGTATCCGAGACCACGAGGCGACCTTCAGTCTCCTCGCCGATCGGCGACGGCATGCACCATACGGGCTGGAGGGAGGCCACGACGGGTCCCCAGGTGATGACCGGCTGATTCGCGATGGGGAAGACAAGCCGCTCCCGGCGAAAACCAAACGGACCCTCGAGCCAGGCGACGTCGTGAGCATCCGAACGCCCGGGGGCGGCGGATACGGCGATCCGGCCGAAAGAGACCTGGAGGCGATTCAGCGAGATATCGAGTTGGGATTGCTCTCACTCGAACAGGCCAGAACGGTGTACGGGCACGAGGAGGAGTGAGCGGTTGGTGCAGGGGGCAAACAGGCGATCGACGCGACCGGCGGGGACAGCTGATCGCACAACCGCGTTCTGTCCCCGAACTCATGGTCAGCGCATGAGTCGCCTGGATGCCCGTTGATATATAAAGACAGAGGAGGCGACGAGTTATATCGTCTCGAGGATTCCGAGGACACGTTCTTCGGCTTCGCGCCCGGGGTCATGGTCGCTGCCGTCGCGGTCGCTGGCTCGATGTTCGTCGACCGTTCGGGCCATGGCCTCCTCGAGCGGTGTCGATTCCCAACCCAGGGCGGCGAGTTTGGTTGTTGAAAGCACGTGGGGGTAGGCACGGTAGAGGATGAAGTCATCATCCGAGAGTCCGCCAGCCTCGAGCTCTCGCTCCCCGGCATGGACGATTTCGATGTCCTCATCTGCGACCTCGGCGATGAGTTCGACCATTTCCTCGAGCGTGACCAGTCGTCTATCACCGACGTTGTAAAACTCGCCGGGAGTGCCACGTTCAGCGACCAGACGGAGTGCGCTGGCGACATCTTCGACGTAGGCACGGTGCCAGATATTGGTGCCGTCACCGGGGACGATCACCTGCTCGTACTCGAGGACGCGGTTGATCCAGTAATCGAGGCGCTCGGTGTAGTCGTACGGCCCATAGACGATACACGGGCGGACGGACATGGCATTGACGCCGCGTTCGGCGGCACGTTCGACCGCACGGTCACCCTCGGCTTTCCGATTGCCGTAGGTGTCACCCGTCTCGTCGGTCGCTTGTTCGTCGGTGCAGGGCCGCATCGGTGTTTCGTCCTCGCGTTTCGGAATGTCTTCCCTCCCGTAGGCGTCACCGCTCGAGATGTAGACGTAGGCATCGACGTCGGCGAAGATTTCAGTTGCTGCCCGAACGTCTCGTGGATAGTAGGCCACACAGTCGAACACGGCGTCCGGGTCGACGCCCTCGGCGGCGGCCTCGAGTGCCGAATCGTTCGTTCGGTCGCCTTCGATCCGGGTGACCCGGTCGTCGTCGGCGAACGGATTGTCGTGGTTGCCGCGGTTGAATATCGTGACCGCGTAGTCGTGTGCGAGTAAGTCGTCCACGAGGTGCCGGCCGATAAACCGGGAGCCGCCGATGACCAGTGCAGTGTCCATACGGGGTGCTCGCGGGATGGGGTGAAAATGGTGGCGGAGGCGGCGAAGTGCTACTGAGACTGTCGGCTGTAAGTGGTTCTAAGTCCTCGCCGACTCCAAGTGGCGAGACGCTACACACCGGTACAGCCCACGGGGTGGGCGGGGTAGGTTGGTCAGGGACTCGAGCGTCAGGGTTCGATGACCAGTTTTCCCAGGAAACTGTCGTTCAGGACGGCTCGTTGGGCCTCTCCGGCTTCATCAAGGGTGTAGCGGTCGGCAATTTCGATTCGCAGTTTGTCTGTGTCCAGCAGGTGAGCCACGCCCCGTAATGGAACCCGAAGATCCGGCGTGTTAAACATACTCATGAACTGATAGCTGACGTCCTTCGACCGGGCGGCCCCATCGTTGGTAAACCCTGGATCGGGGCTGTCCTCGCCGATGCCGATGACGCGACATCCTTCGCCGGCTACGTTGGCATCGAACTGGAGGTAACGATCGAGCAGATGGTCGAGAATCACGTCGACCCCACCGTCGGCGTGATCGAGCACGGCATCCTCGAGGTCATCTCGGCCGTACTCGAGGACCGTCTCGGCACCGAGCTCCTCGAGGCTGTCGTGGTACTCCTCGCGTGCTGTGGTGATGACGCGCGCGCTGACCGCTTCAGCGAGTTGGATAGCCGTGTGACCGACACCACCCGAACCGCCGTGGACCAGACAGTATTCGGCCGGCTCGAGGGCAGCGTGATCGACCAACGCTCGCCAGGCGGTACAGGCGGCGACACCCGCAGCCCCCGCTTCGGTCGTGTCGACGCCGTCAGGGAGGTGGACGACTCGATCACTGGGGACGGTTGCGTACTCCGCATATGCACCCTGGAACGAGGCGTTCCCGATGCCGGTGCCGAACACGCGATCACCCTCGGTGAACCCCTCGACGGCGTTGCCGTGCTCGACGACGGTACCGGCGAAGTCGACCCCAGGGGTGAACGGGAGTGAAACCGGTGGATAGGATCCGTCTCTGAAGTACGTGTCCACGGGGTTGACCCCCGCGGCGGCGACTTCGACGAGGAGTTCGTGGGCGTTCGGCTCGGGCCTGTCGACGCTCTCGACGGAGAGGACCTCCGGACCGCCGTGATCTGTGAGGCGTACGGCGTGCATGGTGGCTGTACACACGCAACAATCCCTTATATAAACTTACCTCGAGCGTCTGATCGAAACGTCTTGTTCAACGTACGGGAGATGTCGAACGACTCCCACAATCAATCGCCAACGTTCATTAGCGATGGCTTCGTCTCCCCGGGTATGGGATTCGACGAGATGGATGTCGATACGATCTGGATGGATGGCGAATTCGTCGACTGGGACGATGCACAGGTGCACGTTCTCACGCACGGACTGCACTACGGAACCGGCGTGTTCGAAGGGGCACGATGTTACGATACCGAGAAGGGGCCCGCGATTTTCCGCTGGGACGAACACGTCGACCGACTCTTCGACTCGTGTAAACCCTACGAGATGGAAATTCAACACACGCACGACGAGCTTACCGAAGCGACGAAAGAGCTCATCCGGAGACAGGACCTCCCATCGTGTTACATTCGCCCGCTCGTCTACTACGGCTACGATAGTCTCGGTGTGAGCCCGGGGACCTGCCCAACGCGAACCATGATCGCCGTCTGGCCCTGGGGAGCCTATCTCGGCGATGACGCACTCGAGAACGGAATCGACGTTATGGTCTCGTCCTACCGCAAACACGCCTCGAGTCAGATTCCCACGAACGCGAAAACGACCGGGCTGTACGTCAACAGTTTGCTCGCGGGCGAAGAGGCCCGTCGGAACGGCTGTGCGGAAGCAATCGTCCTCAACAAGGAGGGGAATGTGGCTGAAGGGCCAGGTGAGAACATCTTCCTCGTCCGCGATGGGGAACTCTTCACGCCTGGGCTTTCGGAGTCCATCCTCGACGGGATCACCCGTGACACGGTGATACAGATCGCTCGTGACCTCGGGTACACGGTTCACGACACCGTGTCCATCTCCCGAGGAGAACTCCACACGGCCGACGAACTGTTCTTCACCGGGTCAGCCGCGGAGGTCACGCCGATCAAGCAAGTCGATAACGTGACCATCGGCGAAGGAACTCGAGGACCGATCACCGAAGAGATCCAACAACGGTTCTTCGACATCGTCGAGCGCCGCACCGACGACTACGAGGAGTGGTTCGAGTACGTCGAGTGACGACGGCACGTCACCGAGCTGCCGTGGCCGACGGGCACCGACCGGCCTGGGTCTAGACGCTCGAGGACCAATGGGAGGAGTCCCCTCAGGCCTCGTCATCACTATCCAAACAGTCGAACGGACTGGTGCCCGTGCTCGTCGAGGTACCCCCGAACACACGCTCGTCGCACGCTCCGTAGGTGTAGAAGTAGCCATCCTGTTCCTCAGTAATCCGTGTCTCGAGGTAGCTTCGAGCGGCTTCTCGAGAGAAGACGCCCATTTCGACGAGATCGGAAACGGTCGTTTTGATGGCGCGAAACCAGGTCCGTATCGTGTGATCTTCGGTTGCGTCATCGACGCCGATCAGGGCACCACGGCCCAGGTGTCGTCCGTCCCCAAAATCGAGCCAGCACACGTGATAACTGCGGATGTCGAAGTCCGCATCGACGAGGTAGAGGACCTCGTAACAACAGGGATCGAGAAAGTCCGTAAGGACACTCGCGAGAGCGACCGAGTCGGCGAGTACCTCGGCGTCGATGCGACCGTTGGCCAGTGGGTTTTCCGCGTTCAGGTACTCGCGGATCTCGAGATGATCGCCGCCCCAGTGACTGTATCGCAGGTCATAGAGGTGGTCGGGGCGACGGTAGGCGATGAGAGCTCTGTGGCCCATTCAGTCACTCCCCAGTGTGGCGGTTTTTTCGGTTTGTTTGGCTATCTCCCCGCTCTTTTCAGGAAGCACATATCTGGTTCTCTTCCGGGAGGAGTCACGACCTGCACAGGGACATCCACGTTTCATCACCATCTCTGGCCGCGTGGTGGTATATGAACTACAGGCCGAGAGAAGGGTGCTCGAGGCGACACCCTCGGTGACCACAACCCCCATTATCGCGCAGTCCCGAAGACCCCTTATGAGCCGTTCGTCGCGTACCATCTCGCGTCGGGACTTCGTCAGAACCGCCGTCGCCATCGGTGGGGTGAGCGCCCTCGCGGCCTGTCTGGATCGCGAAGCCGACGACGATCCGCCACGGGGCCTGGGTGCAGACGACCTCGAGACGCTGCCAAGCCGCCAACACGCCTGGAACGAGGTTATCAAGACGGACGACCACGGCAACGACGTCCTGCCCGAACACCACGTGTGTCTCCACCTCGAGTACATCGGTGACGGCCCAACCGAGACCGAACGTGAGCAAGTCGAAGCGGCGTTCCAGACCCTCGAGCGAGCCTACGCCTGGGAGAACGATGGCCTGTTGTTCACCGTTGGCTACGGGCCTCGGTATTTCGACCGTTTCGACGAGGACCTCCACGAGTCGGTCACACTCCCCGAGCCAACCCAGCTTGCGCCCATCGAAGATCCCGAACTGGACGCGTACGACGCGATGGTCCATCTCGCGAGTGACCGTGGCTCGGTGGTCTTGAGCGCCGAAGAAGCCCTGCTGGGCGACCTCGATGAAGTACACGGTGTCGACGTCGAGGAGACACTCGAGGGCGTCTTTGCGCTCGAGGAACGACGAACGGGCTTCGTCGGGCCCGGACTCCCCGCCGAGAATCAGTCGGGCATCAGTGGAATCCCCGATAGTGAACCCGTCGACGAAGACGCGCCGTTCTTTATGGGATTCAAGTCAGGATTTGCGAAAAACCAGGCCGCAGAGGACCGCGTCACGATTCAGGACGGCCCGTTCGCCGGCGGGACGACGACCCACCTCTCACAGATCCGGCTCAACCTCAATCAGTGGTACGAACAGGACAGCCGTGCCATCCGCGAACGGAAGATGTTCTGTCCTGCTCACGCCGAGGAGGACAAGATCGAGGGCGTCGGTGACAACCTCGGGGACTCGAGTGGCGTCGGGGAGTGTGCCGAACGGACCCTCCAGGATGCCCACGAGTACGGGATGGTTGGCCACGCCCAGAAGGCGGCCCGCGCTCGAGACGAGAACGGACCACCCCTTCTTCGTCGGGATTTCAATTCGACGGACAACGACGAGGCAGGGCTGCACTTCCTCTCTCATCAACGTGAGATACAGGAGTTCGTCGCGGTCAGACAGGCCATGACGGGGAGCGATATCGCCGACGAGTCCGCGATCGGCTCGCGGACGAACAACGGCATCTTGCAGTATATGACCGTCAGGAAACGGGCGAACTATCTGGTGCCCCCACGCGAGCATCGAGCGTTGCCGACGCCGGATCCCGACTCGCTCGAGCTGTAGTATTGATCCACCCCGGTCCTGCTCGAGGGCCTGTCGTGGCGTCGCCCCCTTCAGCGAGCAG
>PUKM01000084.1 GCA_003552325.1 Natrialbaceae archaeon
GACTGGACAGAAACGTACCGTCCGACGACACTGTCGGAGGTACGGGGGAACAACAAGGCTCGAGACGAACTCGAGCAGTGGGCGAAGACCTGGCCGGAGCATCGAAAGCCAGCGATCGTCCACGGAAGCCCAGGGATTGGGAAGACCTCGGCGGCACACGCGTTGGCGAACGATATGGGCTGGCCGGTGATGGAACTCAACGCCAGTGATGACCGCCAGGCCGACGTGATCAAACGGGTCGCAGGCGAGGCCTCAAAAAGTGGGACGCTGACGGGTGGAGCGGGCGGTCGTCGACTGGTGATCATGGACGAGGCCGACAACTTCCACGGGAACGCCGATTACGGGGGCTCACGTGAGGTGACACGCGTCGTCAAGTCCGCCGATCAACCGATTATTCTGGTCGCAAACGAGTTTTACGAGATGTCGAACAGTTTGCGGAACTATTGCCGAGTAATCGAATTTCGCGACGTCTCCGCGCGATCGATACTGCCTGTCCTCCGTGATATCTGTCGAAAAGAAGGGATCGAGTTCGAGGAGGCTGCTCTCCGGGAAATCGCGGAGGCCACCAGCGGCGACCTGCGATCGGCGGTCAACGACCTCCAGGCTGTTGCCGAGGAAACTGAGCGACTGACCGTCGACGACGTCGTGACGGGCGAACGCGACAGTACCGAAGGGATTTTCGACTTTCTCGACGACCTCATCAAAAACAAGGACGCCCACGGGGCCCTCCTCGCGGCGTACGACGTGGACGAAACGCCGGACGAACTCCTGAACTGGGTCGAAGATAACGTTCCCAAAGACTACTCGGGAGCAGAACTCGCCGACGCCTACGAGTTCATGGGCAACGCTGACCGCTGGCTCGGGCGTGTCCGGGCCACACAGAACTACTCGTACTGGCGCTATGCCACGGACAACGTCGCTGCGGGCGTTGCCGCCTCGAGACGCGAGCCCAAAGGCGGATGGACGCGATACGGTCCCCCGAGTTACTGGTCGAAATTGGGCCGAACGCGGGGCAAGCGCGACCGACGTGATGCCATCGCCCAACGGATTGCCGACCGTGAAGGCGCGAGCGTCGGCACTGTCCGCCAGGAGATCATGCCGTTTCTGGCCGCGATGACGCACCTGTGTCGGAACCGCGAGTTGACCGTCGCGATGACTGCCGCCTACGACCTCGATGCAAAGGAGGTCTCGTTCATCACCGGGAGCGGGGCCGACACGAACAAGGTCGAATCCATCGTCGAGGACGCACTCGAGCGCCGGGAGCGCCAGACGGTCGAACACTCCGGGTCGGCGTTCTTTTCGGGGAGCGACGAGGGGGAGCGGTCGCAGTCGGTCGGGGAAGCAGATGGGGACACCGAAACGGACGCTGGTTCAGCCGAGGGCAGTCCCGACGGGGCCGAACACACAGCGGACGAGATGACGGCCGGACACCCTGAGACCCACGAATCCCAAGATGACGATGACGACGAGGGCACCGACACTGCCGATGATGACGATGGGCAGTCGGGGCTCTCCGATTTCATGTGAGCGGGCACTTGTTCGACCGACACGCCCGGTGGGACACCGTGTCCGGCTGCGGCCCCTGCTCGAGCGTCGATAGAGACCCGACAATTCATAGCCATCGCGGTCCCACATCGAGGTAATGCGGCTCGACGAGTACATCGAGGAGTTGGAACCCGACGAGGATGCCCGCCGTCGCCAGCTCGCAAAGGAGAAATCCTACGCGATCACCGACCATCTCGCTGACTTCGAGCGCAACTTCGAGCAAGCGCTTTCGGGCGACACCCTTGTCGGGTCGACGGCGCCATCGATTTTCGTCGGTCGCTCGAACTATCCCGATATTCCCATTGGCGTCCTGTCACCAGTTGCTGGCGACGCAGACGCCGAGGAGTACGTCACCGACGGGGCCTGGTACCGAGATGGGTACGGCATTGACGACGTTCTCCAGCGGCGAACGGGCCTGTTGAATTCCAACAAACGGGCGAACGTCGACGCCCCGGGTATCGCCAGCCGACTCGCCCCGTCCGTTCACGACACCTGGGACGGCTTCGTCGGCGTCCAGCGGGAGGTCGCCATCGCTGACCGTCCCGTGGACCTCGAGATCGGTCTCGAATCGACTCCCGACCTCGGTCTCGATGCCGGGACGGACGTCGCTACCCCTCGAGGGCCACGGGCCCCGGCCAGGTCGGCCGACCTCCGAGAGAACCCCCACGTCCCTCGCCCGGTGAAAAAGACGCTCGAGGACGACGATTGGCAGGCACAGGGCGCGATGACCTACCTCTATCGGCGAGGGTTCGACGTCTATGAGATCAACTCGATTCTCTCGGCGGGGGCCCTCGGGGAGGCTGCCCAGCGTCGGCTCGTCCCGACTCGATGGTCGATTACGGCCGTCGACGATACGGTTGGCCAGTACCTCCGTGGTCGGATCAAAAACGCCCCCAGCATCGACGAGGTACAGGTCTGGGCCAACGAGTACATGGGCAATCGCTACTGGATCGTCCTCGCCCCCGGGACCTGGGAGTTCGAACTGGTCGAGATGAAAGCACCGGGAAGCATCTGGAACCCCGATCCGGAGGGGGCAATCTGGATGGCCAGTGCGTCCGAAGGGTACGAGGGACGAACGAGTTACGTCGAAGAGACCGCCGGAGCCTACTACGCGTCCCGACTCGGTGTCCTCGAGCACCTCGAGTCGATTGGTCGACAGGCGAAGTGTTTGGTGTTGCGTGAGGTGAGCGATGACTACTGGGCACCCGTGGGTGTGTGGCAGGTGCGTGAGAGTGTCCGCAACGCTTTCAATGGTGAGTGCGGAACCGCCGAGACGTTCCACGACGCGGTGCGGACGGTCTCGACACAGTTACCAATCTCGTTCACTCGACTGAGCCGAAAATCCGAACTGGCCGCTGGCCTCCAGTCGAGTCTCGCGGCGTTTTCACGAACTGAACGGCGCTGATACGAGAAACTACAGGTCAGTAATGGTGACGATGACTCGAGTCGTCACCCGGCGTGTATGGGTGGGTGGTTGTTTTGGGTCTGGAACGAACTAGTGTCGAGGCCGGTCTTCGTCATCATCGTCACTGAGGAGTGAATCGTCGTCA
>PUKM01000145.1 GCA_003552325.1 Natrialbaceae archaeon
CTCGGTGTATGGCCCCCTGTCGCGCACCTTCGCATCGTTTAAGAGCGCGCTGGCAGACTATCGAGGTATGAGCGATAACTCACAGGAACTCGGTATCACCGAGTCCAAGTCGCACCGACCTGGCGAGTGGTACGCCGAAGTCGTGCAAAAAGCCGGACTGGCAGACTACGCCCCAATGGGCGGTTTCATCGTCACCAAACCCCGAGGCTACGCTCTCTGGGAGTCCATCCAGGACGCCCTCGATGGCTGGTTCAAAGAAACCGGTGTCACCAACGCCTACTTCCCGATGTTCATCCCCGAGAGCTATCTCGAGCGCGAGAAAGACATCGTCGAGGGGTTCGACCCGGAAGTCGCCTGGGTGACCCAGGGTGGACACAACGAACTCGAGGAGCGCCTCGCCGTCCGTCCGACGAGTGAATCCATTATCGCCCCGTTCATGGCCGAGTGGACGCGCAGCCACCGCGACCTGCCGATGCGGCTCAACCAGTGGTGTTCGGTCGTGCGGTGGGAAGCCACCGATACGAAGCCGTTCTTCCGGACGAAGGAGTTCCTCTGGCAAGAAGGACACACGGCCCACGAAACCGACGAAGAGGCCTGGGATGAGGTCTGGACTCGTCTCGAGCAATACGAGCGCGTGTACCAAGAAAAGCTCGCGATCCCTGTGTTGAAAGGGAAGAAGCCGGAACACGACAAGTTCCCCGGTGCGGACACCACGACGACCGTCGAGTGTTTGATGCCCGACGGGAAATCGGTCCAGGGTGGGACCAGCCACCACCTCGGCCAGAGCTTCGCGGAGGCCTTCGGGATCACCTTCGCCGACGAGGACGAACACGAGCGAACCGCATATACGACCTCGTGGGGGCTCTCCTGGCGGGCACTCGGCGCCCTCATCATGACCCACTCGGACGATCAGGGGTTGGTCTTGCCACCGACTATTGCGCCAACGCAGGTCGTCATCGTGCCCATCTGGCAGGAAGACACCGAATCGGAAGTGCTTGGGTACGCTGGTGAAGTCGCCAAAGCGCTCGAGGATGCCGGCTTCCGCGTCGAACTGGACGACCGTGACGAGCGCAATCCCGGGTTCAAGTTCAACGAACACGAACTTGAGGGCGTTCCCCTCCGCATCGAAATCGGGCCGAACGAGGCTGCGGACGATGAGATCACGCTGGTCCACCGGCCGGACAACGAGAAGATCACAGCGGATCGCACTGATCTCACGAGCACGGTCGACAGCCACCTCGACACGATCTACGACAAACTCTACACTGCCGCCGAAGCAACCCTCGAGGAGAACATCCGAACGGCAGACAGTCCCGAGGAGATCATGGGGACGATCGGTCGTCATGGCGGTTACGTAAAGGTTCCGTGGTGTGGCGATCAGGCGTGTGAAGAAGTGATCAAAGAGAAGGTCGCTGCTGAAATCGTGTTCCAGCCACTGGCCGAGGAGGGTCCTGAGACGGATGGGACAGCCAAACCCCCTGCAGATGACGACGCGACGTGTACGATCTGTGGTGAAGCCGCGGACGAACTTGCGTACTTCGCACGGACCTATTGACCAGATTCGTGGAAGCACCACTACGGTTGTGAATATCTCACGAACCTAATTGCTTAGCCCATCAATCGATACGACTGTAGCCGTGAGTAGTGTGTGTGGTGTTCATCCTTTGTGGTGGGCACTACGTGCCTCTGACACCTTTCTGTAACCTCTCGAAACCGACTCATAGCAAAGAGGTACTCAAATCCGAGTTTCTGTACTACCCCATGAACATAATATCCTAGTATGTGTATATAATACCCTTAGCCATTATGGAGTAACCTCTTATGCAAGTGTTTCACCAATACTGGTATGCAACAGCCACACCGAGCGTCATCCATCCACCAGCACGCGGGTCTCGCTGACCCTGCGGATGAACGCTCTAACTGCGGCGTCGGTGTCGTCATGGATCTTGATGGAGAATCGAGCCACGATATCGTCGCCGACGGTCTCGAATTGCTCATCAACTTAGAACACCGGGGAACCACTGGTGCAGAGAAAGCAACCGGTGACGGCGCAGGAATCATGGTACAGACGCCGGATAGCTTCTTCCGTGCAGTACTTGATGTCGCGCTTCCTGAGATCTACGCCGCGGGATCGATTTTCTTTCCACCCGATGCCACTGCCCGATTGGACCTCATCCAGGTCGTTGAGACGACCCTCGAGCGCTACAACCTCGAGGTCATAACCTGGCGAGATGTCCCAACGGATAATGAAGGGTTGGGGGCGACCGCCCTCGAGTCAGAACCTGACGTGTGGCAACCGTTCGTCGCACCTACCGATGAAATCGACCGCGAAACGTTCGACCGTCGCCTCTACGTCGCCCGTCGGGCGATCGAGAACGCGATTGCAGCGGCCGACATCGAAGGCGCAGACCGGTTTTACGTCTGTTCACTCGACTCGAAAACCGTTGTCTACAAGGGTCTCCTCAAAGGGGTGCAGGTGCCGACGTACTACGAGGATTTAACTGACGAGCGCCTCGAGTCGGGGTTCGTCCTGGTTCACGAGCGATTCTCGACGAACACACTCGGAGCCTGGCATCTCGCCCACCCGTACCGCAACATCGTCCACAACGGTGAGTTCAACACCATCCAGGGGAACGTCAACTGGATGCGTGCCCGCGAGACGGACCTCGAGAGCGAGGTTATTGAATCCTGTCTCGAGAATTGTGAGGAGACGGACGCCGTCGACCGGATCAAACCGGTGATCAACGATCCGGACCAGTCCGACACTGCGAGCGTCGACAACGCCCTCGAACTCCTCCTCCAGGATGGTCGTGACCTGGCCCACGCACTCCGGATGCTCGTCCCCGAAGCCTGGCGCGGAGACGACTCGATGCCACAGGCCCGCAAAGACTGGTACGACTTCCACGCCTCGCTGGTCGAGCCCTGGGACGGCCCAGCACTCGTCGCGGCGACCGATGGTGAACGGGTCGGTGCCGTCCTCGACCGGAACGGGCTTCGACCGTGTCGGTACGACGTCACCACCGACAACCGGTTGATCGTCGCTAGCGAAGCTGGCGCACTCGAGACCCCACCGGAAAAGCTGGCCGAACGCGGACGGCTCCAGCCGGGACAGTTGTTCCTGGCAGACCCCTCAGAGGGGCGCGTCATCCCCGACGAGGAGGTCTTCGACGAGCTCGTCGACGACCGCTACGGCGAGTGGGTCGCCACTGAACAGGTCCACGTCGACGACATCGTCGAAACGACCGCGAATGCCCCACAACACGCCGTGGAATCGCTCCGGCCTCACCAGGCGGCCTTTGGTTACACCTTCGACGAACTCGAGAATATGATCGAGCCGATGACCCAAAAGGGCAAAGACCCTGTCGGTTCGATGGGGGACGATACGCCCCTGTCAGTGCTCACGGCGTTCAACCGGCCACTCTTTTCGTATTTCAAACAGCTGTTCGCGCAGGTGACGAACCCTCCACTCGATTACATCCGAGAGGAACTCGTCACCTCCCTCGAGTCACGCGTTGGAAACCAGCGAAACTTGCTCGCCGAGTCCCCAGCCCATGCCAGACAACTGGTCGCCGATTCGCCAATTCTAACGGACGCACAACTCGAAGCGGTGCGCTCCTGTTCGGCGAACGATATTACGGCAACCACCGTCGACATCACCTACGAGCGGTCAGCACTCGAGACGAACGCAGACGGAACGCCAACCGGCGAGGCACTCGAAGCCGCCATCGAACGAGTTCGTTCCGATGCGGTCGACGCCATCGAGGCCGGCCACGACATCGTTATTCTCTCGGATACGGCAGTCGACGACGACCGGATTCCCATTCCGAGCTTACTCGCAACCGGTGGCGTTCACCACCACCTTGTCCGCGAGGGGCTTCGAAACCACGCCGGAATCGTCCTCGAGTCGGGAGACCCCCGGACGGTTCACCAGTTCGCCACCCTGATCGGCTACGGTGCGGACGCGATCAACCCCTACCTGGCCTACCAGACGATCGAAGACGTCACCGCCGGCCCGGACGGTGCCGATATCGAAGTCGCTATCGACGCCTACGTCGGTGCAGTCGAGGACGGCATCCTCAAAACGATGGCGAAGATGGGGATTTCCACGGTCGAAAGCTACCAGGGAGCCCAAATATTCGAAGCCGTCGGGCTCGATTCGAATCTCGTCGCGGAATACTTCGAAGGGACCGAAAATCGGACCGAAGGGATCGGCCTTGGCGAGATCGAGGCCGACCTGCTCGAGCGGCACCGGACGGCCTTCCCCGAGACCGACGGCGAAGACGAGCCAACACTCGACCGTCAGGGAGAGTTCGAACACCGAACGGGGGGGATCCATCACCAGTGGAATCCACAAACCGTCGGCACGCTCCAGCAGGCCGTCAGGTCGGGTGATTACGAACGGTACAAGGAGTACGCCGTCCAGATCAACGACCAATCGACCGAGCTTCAGACGCTTCGTGGCCTACTCGAGTTCGACTCCGACCGCGAGCCAGTTCCAATCGACGAGGTCGAACCAGTCGCAGATATCGTCGAACGGTTCTCAACCGCTGCGATGAGCCTCGGAAGCCTTTCACCAGAGGCCCACGAGAACAACTCCGTCGCGATGAACCGTATCGGGGGGAAATCCAACTCCGGAGAAGGTGGGGAGCCACCGGAACGGTTCGACACCGAACGCGAGTGCAACGTCAAGCAGGTTGCCTCGGGACGATTCGGGGTGACGAGTACGTACCTCTCGAGTGCAGACGAGATTCAGATCAAGATGGCCCAGGGGTCGAAACCCGGTGAAGGTGGACACCTTCCAGGGTCGAAAGTCAACGAAATGATCGCCCACGTTCGAAAATCGACACCCGGCGTTGGCCTCATCTCGCCACCACCACTGCACGACATTTACTCCATCGAGGACCTGAAACAGTTGATCTTCGATCTGAAGTCGGCGAACGAGTCCGCGGATATCAACGTCAAACTGGTCTCTGAGGCCGGCATCGGCACGATCGCCGCTGGTGTCGCCAAAGCCAACGCCGATGTCGTCCACATCTCGGGCCACTCCGGTGGTACCGGGGCGTCTCCACGGACCTCGATCAAACACGCCGGACTCCCCTGGGAACTTGGCCTGGCAGAGGCCAACCAGATGCTCTGTGCAACGGGGCTGCGTGACCGAATCCGCGTCTCTGCCGATGGCGGACTAAAAACCGGCCGAGACGTGGCCGTCGCCGCACTCCTCGGGGCCGAAGAGTACATTTTCGGCACGGCCTCGCTGGTCGCAGAAGGGTGTGTGATGGCCCGCCAATGTCACAAAAACACCTGCCCGGTCGGAGTCGCGACCCAACGTGAGGACCTTCGCAAACGCTTCCCCGGTGAACCAGAACACGTCATCAACTTCATGACGTTCATCGCTCAGGAACTGCGCGAGATCATGGCCGAACTCGGATTTGCGACCGTCGAGGAGATGGTCGGCCAGGTCGACATCCTCTCCCAGCGGACCGATGTCGACCACCCGAAAGCCCGAACGGTCGACCTCTCGGCAGTGATCGCCGAACCCGAGGGTGACGTCCGAACGAAAATCCGTGAGCAGGATCACGAACTCGAGGAGCATCTCGACAGAAGTCTGCTCGCCGAAGCCGAGGAGGCAATCACGACGGAACATCCACTCGCACTCAGTTCGGGGGTTACCAACGTCGACCGTGCCGTCGGAGCGATGCTCTCGAACCGGATCACCAGCGAGTACGGCGAGGCCGGGCTTCCCGAAGACTCCCTCACTATCGACCTCGAGGGAACGGCCGGCCAGAGTTTTGGCGCGTTCCTCGCCACTGGCGTCTCGCTCCACCTGACTGGGAGCTCGAACGACTACGTTGGGAAGGGGCTATCAGGTGGAAAGATCACGGTGAGAACGCCCGAAACCGTCGCCTACGACCCGAGTGAAAACGTCGCCATCGGCAACGTCGCGCTGTACGGCGCAACCGGTGGCGAGCTGTACGTCAATGGCGTCGCTGGTGAACGGTTTGCCGTCCGTAATTCCGGTGCAAAAGCGGTCGTCGAAGGCGTCGGCGACCACGGCTGTGAGTACATGACCGGCGGCGTCGTCGCCGTCCTTGGCGACACGGGCACCAACTTCGCCGCCGGGATGTCCGGCGGTGTTGCCTACGTCTTCGACCCCGAGGACGCCTTCGAGCGAAAAGCGAACACCGGGATGGTCTCCCTGTACGATGAACTGGACGAGTCCGACGAGGCGATGCTTCGTCGGCTGCTCGAGAACCACGTCGCCTACACCGGCTCCGAGCGCGGACAGGAATTGCTCGAAAACTGGGAGTCCGCACTCAAGTCCTTCGTCAAGATCATGCCGGATGCCTACTACCAGGCGATCACCGAGGACGGTCGTGACGACGTTCGGGGAGAGCTACCTGGCTCGCCTGGCTCCGCTTTCGACGCGGATTCAGCCGGATACGCGGCGAGCGACGACTGAACCCGTTTGTTGTGCCGATTCATCGCTGCAACCGCACTCGCCCTGTGCGTACATCGTCAGTACTGTACAGTAGACCGTCTTGAAAGTGTACAGATCTTAGATTTCCGGGCCACACCCGAGTGAACGGTGTGGACACGAGCGGCAGTGATCACCCGGTCTCGTCTCAGCAAATACGTCCCTCTCGAGATCAGTCAGTGCCGAACGAACGGCCCCCCACGACGGTGCGTCCTCGAGCGAACAGAGGTCGACTCGCGGGCCATCGACGTCGCCAACGAACATGTAGCCGACGGCGTCGACTGAGACGCCGAACTGGCGCTCGAGCGCGTGGCCGTAGAGGGCAAGCTGTGTGGACTGTGTCGGGTCGCGTCGGCGACTGGTCGCTTTGTAATCGAGGACGACGAGCCGTCCATCTGGGGCGCGCCGAAGGCTATCGATCGAGCCGACAACTCGACCGTCCATATCCTCGATGGCGGCCAACGAGAACGGGACTTCCACACCCCACTGGTCCCACGCGTGAACTGGAGGGCCGATACCGTCGGCAGTGGCCTCGAAATACCGATCGATACACCGCTCGAGGACGTCGATCGCTCCCGCTCGGTTCCTCGCTCGAAGGCGTCGGGACGCGATTCGTTTCCAACTGTCGCTGTCGGTGATCTCTCGATAGTAGGCTTCCTCGGCGACCGCGTGAAATACGGTCCCGACGAGGCGTGGGGCAGCCACGCCGGGATCGGGTCCGTCGACTGGCTCCACTTCGGACTCGAGCACCTCACTCCCACTCACCGGATCGTCGAACGCACTGACGACGTACTCCAGATAGTGTTTTCTTGGGCACGTCTCGTGACTCTCGAGCGCGCTGTAGCTATGATGGACCATCGCCGGCGGCGTCCGGGGGTCGGCTGTGATCGCTCGGACTCCATCACACGAGAGCGACGACGTCTCTGGGATCAAGGCCGCACATCGGCGTTCTCGAGGAACCTCCACCGATTCGATCATCGGAGCCGCGTCCGCAGCCTCGAGTAGTATCCCCGTTCGAAGCTGTCGCCCAAGGCGGTTCGTCACGTCGATCGCGGCGTTCGAATCGAGCGTCAGAACGCCGTTGGGACCGCTGTAGGTCAGATTGCCAGACAGTTCCTGGGCGGATCCCTCGAGTGCCTGCGTGTACTCACAAACGGTGTTCGGGTATCGCTCCTGAAGCACCTCGAACGCCGCCTGTAATTGACGCCAGAGGTCCATTCGCTCGCCGGCAGCTGACCACTGAATTGGGGACGCGAGGCACGCATCGACGAGAGAGGTGCCCAGAGCATCCTCCTCGCCGTCGTAGTCGTACGGTGATCCGAAGACGAACAGATGGTTCTCAGCTCGTGTGAGTGCTACGTGTAACACGCGCCAGGATTCGGCGGCGGGCTCGGCGGCCAGATCAGCACACAGCGGGGACTCGATCTCTGGGTCGAGGAGCGCCGATACCATCCGGTACCGGCTACTGTAGGCGTAATTCGACCTGACACACCACTCCTCTTCGGACAAATACGGGACCAACACGGTGTCGAACTCGAGCCCCTTCGCCTGGTGGACCGTCATCACGTCGACGGCGTCCGACGAGGTGGTCCCCTGCCGGTGCCCGCCAGCAGCCGTTCCCATTGCCCGTTCCAGGGCGTCGATAAACGCGGGTGACAGCGATTCGAGGACGTCGTCACCCGCGTACGAGTCGGCAAACCGTTCGATGCGGTCGAACGCCTGTCGGTCAGCCGCGTCGACGAACCACTCGAGGCGGGTTCGCGTTCGAAACTGACGGAAAAATGTCACAAGAGGCAACGCCTTGGCATCCGTACGGAGGCGCTCGATATCACGACGTGCTGCCTCGAGTGCCTGTGCCCCTTCCTCGGTGTAAGAGGCACCGGGGTGTTCCCACGGTGCCGACTGGAGTCTATCGAGAAGCCGTTCGTCCCGTGTGGCCAACTTCTGTACATCGCTCGAGGGAACACGATATCGGAGCAAGAGCACCCGACGGAGATGGGCGTCAGCTGCTGGCGTGACGAGGACACGGAGGTACGAGAGTACGGTTTGTATGCCAGTGGAGATCGATCCCGACCTGGCACCTGGCCGTTCGAACGGGATCTGGCGCTCCCGAAGGGCCTCCCCGACGGCATCGGCCTGTGCGTTCGTTCGTACGATGATGGCGATATCCGCTAAGGAACGCTCTGGGACGTCATCGACCGCACCGTTGATCAGTTGGGCTGTAACGTTTCCGGCCTGTTCGGCAGGTGTCTGGCTGAGTTCCTCACTTTCGATTTTGAGAACCCGTTTTGTCTCGTCTGCCGGTTCGTCACGGCGGTATTCCTGAAGCGTCTTCGACTCGTACTCGCCGTACTGGCACAGATTCGTCAGGTCTAAGATTTCCTGCGGTGAACGGAAGTTTTCCTCGAGCGAGATCGACTCGTGTCCATCGTCTTGCTGACCGAGTGTTTGCAATCCCGTCGGGTCCGTCCCACGCCACCCGTAAATCGACTGATCGACGTCCCCGATCGCCACGAGTGACGGCCGATCTTCTCCACCTGTGAGCGCCCGAACGAGCCGGGTCTGCATCTGGTCTGTATCCTGGAACTCATCACAGTACACCTGTTCCCATCGGCCGACAATCTCCTCGGCGACGGCGTCGTCTTCGACGAGTTCGGTCGCCAACCCAACGAGCATATCGAAGTCGAGCGCGCCAGCTTGCTCGAGCGAGCGGCGATAATCGGCGTACACAGCGGTGTACGACCGAGCCTCCCGCAGGAACTTGACGTACTGTTCGAGTCGACCGATCGGTGTCTGCTCGATAGTAGCCGTCTGTTGCCGATACAGTTGATCACAGAAGAGAACCCGCGGGAGGTGCTTTGTCCGGGGATCATCGAGTGAGAGTCTCGAGCGAACACGCGTCACACAACCCTGGAGCGTGCGGACGTACTGATCGATGTCTGAAACGACGGGGTGATCACGAAACGCGCTGGGTGCTTCAGCGATCTTCTCCCGACAGTAGGTGAGCCGGGTTCCATATTCGACCAGTGCCGATTCGGCGTCCTGGAGGTGAGAGGCTCGTGAAAAGTATCGAAAGGCCTCGTTCTCGAACGAGAGATCCGCGTCGGCTTTCTCGCGCAACAAACCGAGGAGATCCTCGAGGAGGCCGAGCGTACGCTCGTCGGGAAGCGCCGCCTCGAGGGTCTCGGGGTCGATGTTCTCGCGGCTCATCGTGGCGATGAATCGATCGACTGGACCGGCAAGCGTCGTCGGCGTCGCTGGTTCGTCATCTGGAACGTCGGTTGCGACGAAAGGGTACTCGCGCTCACGAAGCAACGACGCACATCGGCGTCGACGTTCGCGTTCGGTAACGACGTCGAACGAGGGTGACAGCCCAAGATAGTACGCATACTCACTGACCAGGTGGTAACACAGCGAGTGGTACGTGAACACGTCGACGTCGGGGGCAACGTCCGGCCCGAGACGGGCCCCGATGGCTCGTCGAATATTCGCTGCGGCCTCGTTCGCGAAGGTGACCACGAGGACGGCGGACGGATCGACCCCCCGCTCGGTAATAGCTTGCTCGAGACGGTAGACCATCGTCGTCGTCTTCCCCGTTCCAGCCCCAGCATCGACGGAGAGACTGGGAGCGTCACTCTCGATGACGTGTCGCTGGCGAGGGGTGGGCGTTACCCCCTCATTTGAACCTGATTCATCGTCCATCAAATCGCACCTCCGACGTGATGTGGTCGACACAACAGACCGTATATCCACAGGACGGGCACGTCTCGTCTTTCCGACGGTCCCATCTGTCGGTCGGATCGTAGCGGCCATCGACGATGGCCGTGAGGACTGCTTGCAGGTGTCTATCGACGACTGCGTTCCGGTGCTCGAGCGTCATCCCGAAAGTATGGTGATCGAGATATGAGGTGGTCAGATCGACTGGGTTCACACTCGTCGTTACTTCATCTCGGATCCGGTTGACGGTTACTGCACGCGAATCGAACAAGGGTATCTGCATGTACCGACAGGTGCGCACCATCTCGAGGTCGTGTCGGTCACGGAACCGTCGAAGTCCATCGATCACGGCCGACGTTTCGAGCAACGTGGCGACCAGGTCGGGTTCGAATCGATCGGTGTCCGGATCGACGTGCTCGTCGAACGCGGTCTCGATACGCCCCTCCCACGAGGGTTCGTATCGGAGGGTCGAGAGCGGAGCAGGGGTGGGGATGAATCGCACCCCGACGAGCGTCGAATTCTCGACGAAGGCGTAATCGAGTGGCGTCTCGAGGCGACAGGCGGGTCCGCGTTGAGCCTCGTCGGTCGCTGAAGACGCACCGATCATCGTCCACACACGAAGATCATTGCCGACGAGTTCCCCACCGACACCGCCAGCCCTGGTATCGCATAGCTGTCTGGCATGGTCGGCGCCGACGGTCTCGGCATACGCTCGGATGGTCGCCTCGAGCACCCGACGCTCGTGTGCTCGTTGTGCAGGGGAATGGAGATCCTCAGTGTGCCGATTCCAGGCGGCGGTGAACCGTTCGACTGCCCGTTCCTCGAGGCCCGCTACCGGACCGGCCCGAATTGCCGCCCGCAAGGCCGTCCGTACTGCCTCGAATCTGGCCTGCCGTGGCGCGACCGTGTCATCGGTGACGCCATCCACGACGGCGTACTGGTATCGGCGGGGGCAGTGGACGTAGGTCCGCACGTCGTCAATGTGGATCGGTTCCGTTCGTTCGCTCTCGGCCACAGTTCCCCTCGGTGGCGATGGCTCACCCGTCATCGCTCGACGTCCCCCGCGGCAAGTTCGAACTGCGCTCGTATTGCTTCCCGAAGGGTCGGGTCGAGGGTCTCGTCCTCGAGTAGCAGGGCAATCTCCTGGATGCGTTCAGTCGATACCGCGAGATCCGGGTCATGGCCCATCGATGCCGCTCGGAGGACCTCCTCGAGGCCCGCTCGTGGCTCCGACAGGATGGCTTCGCGAGTCTGTTGGCGACCGTGGGCAACGCCGCGAGGGGCCTCCGGGTCGATCGTCTCTATCACGATCCCTGGAGCCTCCCGAAGGGTGGTCAGGAAGCGGGACTCTGCGCGGGTTCGACGAAGGCCTGCCGTTTCCCGTCGATACGTGGTAAAGTACAGTCGGTCGCGAGCCGCACGGGCCCCCAACGCCAGCCGACGGCGGGATCGCTCGAGATGGTACCGAGTGAACCGGTCGGGGACCGCCGTGCCATCGGCAACCGGTTCGAACGTCGTCTCGAGCTGGCTTACGGTCGGTGCAGTCACACCGGGGAACCCGTCCATTGCACGAAGCCATGCCGTCGGAAAGAGCGAGGTGAGAAACGTCGTCCCCGGATACGTCTCCTCGATCAGATCAGTCAGGAACACGACGGGTCGGGTATCGTAGGCGAGCGCATCGATCGGACAGACCATGACGCCCTCTCCGGCGGTTTCGGCCTCGACGGCGTGGACGTGCGGGGCATCGTACTCGATGGTTCGTGCGAGCATCCGCACCAACCCATCCCAGTTTGGGGCGACGAGATCCGTCGTTTGGACGAACTGAGCGATCGAGCGGACTCGCTCGACGTTCTCGAACTGCGACCGAGCGTCGACCCAGTTCGCCTCCCGAGCGATCCGTCCCTTGAGATCGGTCGTGTGTATCCAGGCATCAAGGGTTTCCGTCACGGATCGATGACGGGTCGCAGTGAGCGCCTCGAGTGTCGCCCGTGCCTCGAGTCGGTCACGGATCGCTGGCTCGAGGTCGCCCAGTGAGCCACCCTGCTCGAGGGTTCGCCGTGCCCTAGCGACGGCGTACAACTCGCTGACGGCTGGGTCATCCGCCAGAGTTGGAGTGGCGATGGTGGCCGTCGGAATCGAGGCCTCTCGAAGGGCCGCGCGGACGGGTGGAACGCGTTCGGCGGAGGGCACGGCCACGGCAAACTCGCCAGGGGTGTACCCCGACCGGTCACACAGGGCCGCGATTTCAGTGGCGATCGCTCTCGACTGGGCCTCCGAGGTATCCGTGTCGATGTGATATGCGTTCGGCGTCGCACGGTTTTCGGTGGCTGATGTCTCGCTCCCAGGTTGCGTCTCGAGGCTCGTTGTGCCCAGTGAGAGATATCTGATCACCGGGTCGTGTGGCGATTGTGGAGGGTCGGTGTCGGGACGGTGTGTATCCAGCCCTGGAGCCAGTGACGACAGTGAACCCGGTTCGACTGCTGTCCGTTCGACACTGGCGTGGTGCTGGCCGAAGCAGACGAGTTCACAGTCGGCGGCCACCGTTGCCAGATATCGTCGGTCCAGGCTACGGAACTCTTCAAATTGCACGGCGAGGACGGCATCAATCGAATCCACGGTGCGGGTGCGGACGTCATTCGTATTCGACTCGAGGAGCGACACTGCTCGTGGGATCACGTCCGCTCGCTCGATGAATCCGCGAGCCGTCAACTCGTCGTGAAACCGGTCGTTCAGACTGTAGAGAAACTCGAGACACGGGTGGAGATCATCATTCGTCGACACCTGCTGACGGGTTGCCTCGAGTAAGAGTTGGCCGACGTCTCTGGCAAACTGGTCCTGTTCGCGTGCACGCTCGAGGTATGGTGGGATCGCTCGTGATGCACCAGCGATAAGGAGCGAGATCAGTTCGATCCGCTCTTCGTACTCGAGTCGCTCGAGGGTGGGGTCGTACCGCTCGATGACTTTCGACGCGTGTTCGGGGAGGGAGTCGACCTGTGGGACGGCCACCGCCTCACTTCGAGTGTTCGAAAGTGCATCTTCGAGGGCCTGCAGGCCTGCTGGGTGCCGTTTCAGCACGAGGACGTTCTCAGGGCCATGACGGTCAGCCAGGCTCGCATATGTCGCTTGTAGGCACTCGAGGAGGTCTGTGCGGGGATGCGAGAGCGCAACGAGTGTTCCCTCGAGTGGGTCGTGGCCGGCCATCGTCGTCTATCCAACGTAGAGAGGTGTTGGTATTTAAATGTGGGCGCAGACGCAGTGATGGGTAGCGAGGAGACAGCATTTCTCGAACCGACAGGCCTACCACGACTCGAATGAACCCTGGAATATGCTCGAAATTGGCGATCAGGCACCATCGTTTGCACTGCAAAACCAGCACGGGAACACCGTGACTCTCGAGGATTTCGAAGGCGAACACCTCATCGTCTACTTCTACCCACGGGCGAACACCGAGGGCTGTACGGTACAGGCCTGCTCGTTTAGGGATGCCCGCCCAACACTCGAGGCAGCGAACGTTTCCGTCGTCGGTGTCAGTGACGATCCCGTGTCAGACCTTGCGTCGTTCGCCGAGGAATACGACCTGACGTTCGATTTACTCTCGGACGAAGACGGTGCGGTCGCGAGTGCGTACGATTCATACGGCGAAAAACAGATGTTCGGTAACACCTTCGACGGCGTCTTCCGAAACACGTACGTCGTCGGGCCGGACGGGA
>PUKM01000216.1 GCA_003552325.1 Natrialbaceae archaeon
ATCGGTAACCACGCCGATCTAGAGCCCCTTGCAACCCACTACGACGTCCCGTTTCACGACATCGGCACCGAGAGTGGACAACAGGACGAAGACCGCCTCCTCGAGTTGCTCGCGGAATACGACGCCGATCTGATCGTCCTGGCACGATATATGCGCATCTTGAGTCCGAACGTCGTCTTCCGGTACGAAGACCGAATCATCAACGTCCACCCCTCGCTCTTGCCATCGTTCCCCGGGGCCGAAGCCTACCGCCAGGCGCTCGAGGAGGGCGTTCGCGTCGCCGGTGTCACTGCCCACTACGTCACGACGGATCTCGATCAGGGCCCCATCATCACCCAGCGGGCGTTCGACGTTCCCGACGACGCCGACCGGGAGCTGATGAAACGCCGTGGCCAGCCACTCGAGGCCGACGCGTTGCTCGAGGCCGTTCGTCTGCACCTGAACGGGGACGTCTCGGTTCACCGCGGGCGAACGACAGTTCGGGAGAGTGAAACGGCGTACCAGCTTGGATTGCCCGAGGAGGTTCGGGAGGTGTCACCGGATCGACCCGTCGACGGGATCGTGAACGCCCTTTCTGACGAGTAGGGCCGCTCTCGCTCAGTCGGTTGGCTGACTTCCCCGTTCGGCCATCATCCGTGCAGCCTTCCCGGCCCAATCCCAGTTCACGTAGGCCCAGGTGACGACCAGGAGTGCCCACAGGTAGTACAGAAACACGCCGATTGCGACGCCGAGGACGCCCCACCCGAGTTGGATGGCCAGCAGATACGAGAGACAGAGATAAAACAGGAAGAGGCCGCTCGAGCGAGCGATGAACGGGACCATCGTCTGTCCGGCACCCTGTAACGCACCGGCGATGACGATGTAGGTGATCAAGAACGGGGCGCCGAGTCCGTATGCACGGGCGAACGTGACGGCGTGGTCCGCGGTTTCGGGGTCGTCAGTGAAGATGGCGACGAACTCCTGGGCGAAGCCGGCGAGGACGATGCCGATAACGCCGACAGTCGCCAGCCCCAGGCCGGCGATGGCCCAGCCGTTGAACCGAGCGGCTTCCGGGTCGCCCTCGCCAAGGTACTGACCGATGACGATGCTGGCCGCAACGTTGTAGCCACGCGAGAGCGGACTCGTGATCTGCTGGTAGAGGCGACGACCAACCTGGTAGGCGGCGTTCGCTTCGGTACTGATCATGAGGAGCAACGAGTTGAACGGGAACTCGATGACGGTGGCGACCAGCCCTTCGGCGATACGCGGTGCGCTCACGGTGAGTAACTGCTTCGCGATGACCCAGTCACGCGGCATGACGAACGAACCCTCGCGCCATGGCCCAGCGATAATTCCCAGCAGTGCCAGGGCCGTGAAGACGTTTGCCACTGCCGTCGCGAGTCCAATGCCAACGACCTCGAGGCGGGGCGCGCCGAACATGCCCAGGCCGAGGGTGAACGAGCCGATGACGTTCATGATGTTGGCGATGACGTTGACGATCATGGGCGAGATGGTGTCGCCGGTTCCCTGCAGCGCCCGGGCGGCGATGATACCGACGTGACGGGCCGGCGCAGTCGCCATGATGATGGCCAGGTAGATCGCCCCGTACTCGACGACTTCGGACTCTGCGCCGAGAATTTCGATTGCGAACTCGCTCAACACGACGCCGAAAATCATGAACGGAATCCCGGCAACAGCGCCCAGCAGGATCGCCTGTGTAATCGCCTCGTTCCGGGTATCCAGCGCGCCGCTCCCGGTATCCTGACTCGAGAGCGCAATCGCGCCACCGCCCAGTCCGAGGCCGATTCGGAGTGGGAGCCGTGCGTACAAGTCAGCGAGACCGAGTGCCGCAATCGCAGCGGGCGAGAGCAGGCCCGTGACGATGATGTCGACGGTCCGCATCAGTGTTCGCGTGGTCTGTTCGGCCATGATCGGCCACGCGAGGAGGAGGACGCGCGTCCAGACCGAGCGCAGTCGCTGCGGGAGGGACTCGGACCCGGACGCAGAGTGGCCCATACTCGTCGCAGTCCGTGCCGGGTGATTATGCCTCCGGTAGGAGCAAGAGGTTCGCCGTCTTGGTGTACCGGTTTGACTCGAGCGGTTACGACTGCGATAGCGTGTGGTCGAGCATCTCGGGAGACAGCTTGTCGGGAGGGGTAGTATGGCCGGCTGCCCACATCCCGGATTCGGAGCCAATTTGGCCCTCGAGCGGGTCGTCTGTTGTGACACCGTATGACGAATGACGGGCGTCGTCTTCCCGTCAGACATCATTTTCACCCCGCTTCCGTCTGTCGGTTTCACTTCCGCCCCGCAGACATGAGATTTATATGGGTCGCGTTCCCGTATACAGGTGCACGTCACACGCCGTGCATACCCTGTATTCCCATCGTGCTGTCTGCGCCCGGCAGCGCGATTTTGTCACACCTCTCGAGTAACGACGATAACAACGCTTTACAATTATTGCCGAGTAGTCGCCGCTATGCTTTCACTTTCTGACGTACTCGAGGCCAGAGATCGGGTTCGAGAGACGGCCCGGCACACGCCGCTGACACACTCACATACCTTTTCGGCGATGACCGGGGCAACAGTGTCACTCAAACTCGAGAACTTTCAGCGAACGGGGGCGTTCAAAATTCGCGGGGCGACGAATCGAATCGCCACGTTATCTGATACCGAAAAGGATGCCGGAGTCGTCACCGCAAGTGCGGGCAATCACGCACAGGGTGTCGCCCTTGCGGCCTCACGGATGGGTGTCGACGCGAAGATCGTCATGCCCGAACCGGCCCCGATCGCGAAGGTCAAAGCGACCCAGAGTTACGGTGCCGAGGTCGTGCTCTCGGGTGTCGACTACGACGCTGCAGCCGAGCGGGCACACGACATCGAACGAGCGGAGGGTCGAACCTACGTACACGCCTTCGATGACGAGTACATCATGGCGGGACAGGGGACGATTGGCCTCGAGATCCTCGAGGATTGTCCGGAAGTCGATACGGTGGTCGTCCCGATCGGCGGTGGCGGACTCATCGCAGGAATCGCGACGGCCATCAAGGGACAGAAACCGGACACTCGCGTCGTCGGTGTACAGGCAGCGGGAGCCTCGAGCTTGACGCAATCACTCGAGAAAGGCGAAGTTGTCACGATTGACGGCGTCGATACGATCGCCGACGGAATCGCCACGAGAAGCGTCGGGACAAAAACCTTCGATGTCATCGAAGCGCGCGTCGACGAGGTGGTCACCGTCACGGACGAACAGATCGCGATGGCTGTCGTTCACCTCCTCGAGCGTTCGAAAACTGTCGTCGAAGGGGCCGGTGCAGTGGCCCTGGCGGCAGTTCTATTCGAACAGTTCGAATACGACGATGGTGAAGTGATCGTCCCGGCACTCTGTGGGGGGAATATCGACCTCAACATGCTCTCGACGGTCATCATCCGTGGACTGATCGAAACCGGCCGCTACCTGAAGATCAAAACGGTGCTCAAAGACCGGCCGGGAGCACTCGAGGAGCTGTTGGCGATCCTGTCCGGCTACCGGGCGAACATTTACGGTATTCAGCACGACCGGACGTCTCGAGACATCGGAATGAGTGATACGGAGGTCGAAATCGACCTCGAAACGCGCGGACACGATCACGTCGAGGAACTCCTCGAGGCGATGGAGTCCAACGGCTACGAAGTCGATGTGCTGATCTAAACCGTCTCACTGCATACCGTTCGGCAAGCAGTACGACTTAGGCACCGCTCCAGTGAAATGCCCGGTGTTTAAGCACATTCCCCGAGTTCCCCCGCGTATGAAACGGATACTCAGCACGGACGAAGCGCCGGCCGCAGTCGGTGCGTACAGTCAGGGAACCACCAATGACTCACTCGTCTTCACTGCCGGTCAGATTCCACTCACGCCGGATGGCGAACTGCTGGACGACGAACCGATCGACGTCCAAACCGCCCAATCACTGGACAACATCGTGGCCGTTCTCGAGGAAGCCGGCGTGTCGATGGACGACGTCCTCAAAATGACCGTCCTGCTCGACGACATCGAGGAGTTCGAGGCGATGAACGAAGTCTACAGCACCTACTTCGACGACGAACCGCCGGCACGCAGTGCGTTCGAGGTCGCGAACTTGCCGAAAGGCGTCGGGATCGAGATCGAAGCCATCGCCAGTCTCGAGTAACCTCGTGCGACCACGTGTCAAATCGGCCATCCTCTGGGGAGCCGTCGGGTTCATGACGTTCCTGGTGTTGATCCAGGGGTATGCGGTACTCCGGGAGCCACTGGTTTCGCTCACCGAAGGGGCCGTGGTAGCGGTAGTCGTCGGTGTGGGGACGGGGATCGGTGCCTATGCGCTCGAGCATCGGGTCGCGACGTGGGCTGCCAGGCGGGCGCTCGCGAAAGAACGGCGAGGGGCAGACGGGGACGAGCGTGAGAAGACGTGACGCGTGCGTGATGGACCCGTTACGTAACAGTTAAACGAGCGACCCGGCTATGCTCGAGTGAGCCAGGATGGCCGAACGGTAAGGCGCACGCCTGGAAAGCGTGTTCCCTTTCGGGATTCTGGGTTCAAATCCCAGTCCTGGCGTTTCCGTGATTCTACACCCCCGAGCGGCGCGTAGCGGCGCGAGCAAATCGGAATCACAGAACGCAATCGGCGGGATTTGAGCACGCGAGTCGCAGCCCCGGGAGCGGAGTCGAACGAAGTGAGGCGAGCACCCTGGAACGTCTCGCACCTGTTCAAATCCCAGTCCTGGCGTTCTTTGTCGCAAGCAAATCGGTAAGCGCCAGATCCGTAAAAAGAAACTTGAATCAGGGAGGTCGCGTACAGCGAGGAACGAGCGAGCCCGTCCGACCGTGGTTCAAATCCCAGTCCTGGCGTTTCTTTCGTCTGGATACAGATACTCGAGCAGTCCGCTATTTCCCATTGACTCCTGTCCCAAATTTTCCAGGTGACTAACACATTTATTATAGGCCATTGAAATAACGCCGATGGCGAGAGATGCTGACGCAGACGCTGACTCGAATCCCGATATCGAATCTCGATCGAGCGCTCGGAGATCGCTCGCCCCGTACTATCCGAGCGAGACACCCGATATTCCATCGAGTGACCGACGACGGGGAGCGGTGGCGCTGTTGCTCGTGTTTGCGTTCTTTGGGGTACTGGGGCTCGTGGCACTCCTCGTGCAGCTCGTCTGAGTGAATCGTCGCTCGAACTCGAGGACGCTTACTGGCCGAGTTTTTCGCGTCCGATACGAATCCCGGTTGGTGTGATAATGAGTTGGTCGTCGCCTTTCTGGACGATGTCGCCGTCGACCTCGCGGGCGACCTGTTTGAGTTCGTCGATGATGTGTTCGGTGGTGCTGTCTTTGGTGCGGAGTCGAGTAATGTCGGCGATGACGATGTCGCCGTCGTAGACGGCGTCTTTGATGTCGATGGCGTCTACCTGGCTGGCGATTTCGGCGATGTGGACGGACATCGCGGCGTCACTCACAGCCGGGGAGACGTCGTCCAGGTCGAGTTCGACATATTCGTCGGCGCTGTGACCCTGGTCACTCCCGAGAATTTTGCTCATCAGTCCCATACCCTCAACGGTCCTGCGCCGACAGTATAATTCTTCCGTCAGACGGTGACGTTTCAACCAACGAATTTGTTTGAACTCCGATCCTGTTCGCTGAAATAAGTTAAAATAATAATAAATGGTTTCGTTAATTCGTTTTCATATTGTGTCTTTATTCCAAAAGATATTTATTTCATAATCTAATTGGTGTGGCTGACCATAGCATGTCACGTGAACACGTCTCACGACGAACGCTACTGCGAGGAGTAGGCGCAGGTGTAGCCACAGCGGCAATTGCGGGCCACGCCAGCGCGGACGATGACGACCAATACATCGTTGGGCTCGAGGCCAGTGCTGGCTTCGGGGTCGCGAGTGAGCAGGCAGAGAGCGTCCGCCGGGAGCTCGACTTCGGCGGCATCGGAAAGGCCGTCTCCGGAAGTTTCTCCGATCAAGCGCTCGATGGGCTCAGGAATCATCCAAGTGTTCGATACATCGAAAAGAACGGTCGGATGCACGCACTTGGGCAGGAAACTCCGTATGGCATCGAGAAGGTTGAAGCCGACGTCGCGATCGATGACGGTGAGACCGGCGACGGCATCAGCGTCGCCGTTATCGACACGGGTATCGACGCCGAACACGAAACGCTCGAGGAGAACCTTGGTGAAGGCTGGGCGGCAGACGGCGCCGAGTGTACGACCGACTGTAGCGGCGGCCCGTTCGGCGGTGGCGGGAACGACATTGACGAGTGTCTCGAGGAGTGGGACGACGATAACGACCACGGAACTCACTGTGCGGGAACCGTCGGGGCGGCAGACAACGGCGTCGGCGTGCTCGGAGTCGCTCCCGATGTAACACTCCACGCTGTGAAAGTCCTCGAGTGCGACGGTGGTGGCTCGTTTGATGCTATCGCAGACGGGGTTGTCTGGTCGGCAGACCAGGGCCACGAGGTACAGAGTATGAGCCTCGGTGGTGACACCGACTCGGACGCACTGCGAGATGCGATCCAGTATGCATACGACAAGGGCGTCATCATGGTAGCGGCGGCTGGGAACGACGGCCCCTGTGACGACTGTGTCGGCTATCCAGCAAAATACGACGAAGTGATCGCGGTATCGGCGACTGACGAGGACGACGACCTCGCGGACTTCTCCTCGACCGGACCGGAGATCGAACTCGCTGCCCCCGGAGTGGACGTCAACTCGAGCATTCCACGTGATGATTACGACGAGTTCTCGGGGACGTCGATGGCGTGCCCACACGTGGCGGGCGCCGTTGCCACCTTGCTGGCGGCTGGGTACGATGCAGACGAGGTTCGCGACATTCTCAAAGACGCCGCGGACGACATCGGCCTCGAGGACGAAGAACAGGGCGAAGGACGGCTCAATGTCGCGTCTGCACTCGATATTGACGACGATGACGAGGATGACGACGAGGATGATGACGATGACGATGACGATGAAGACGACGAGGACGATGACGACGAGGATGATGACGACGAGGATGATGACGACGATGACGACGATGACGACGACGACGATGACGCTGAAACCGACCCTGTCATCGAAACCTTTGACACAGATAGCTACTCGAGCGGTCCCTGGTCGCGCGCCGACGTCGACTGGGCCGTCTCCGACGAGGACGGCGCACTCGACAGCGTGACGACCGAACTCCTCGACGGCTCGGACGTGCTCGACAGCGAAACCTCGAGCGTCAGTGGCTCGAGCGCCTCAGGTGAGCACGAACTGAGAACACGTGACAGTCCGGACAGCGTCCGCGTGACGGTCGTCGACGACGCTGGAAACGAAGACAGCGAAACCCAGGATTACTGAACACCCTGCCGGCACGGACGCTTTTTTTGGGAGTGACTGCGTGTCCTCGAGTGACACGGCCATGACCTTCAGTATCTGCGCACACGAAACCTACGAGGACGAAGACGGCGAGGAACACGACCGGTTCGGCGTCGCCGTCACCACCAGACTCCCCGGCGTCGGCACGCTCTGTCCGTTCGTCAGTGAGAACGGTGCGGTCGCCACACAGAGTCTGGTCAACGTCGACCTGGGGCGGATGGGGATCGAATACATCGACGACGGACTCGCCGTCGAAGACGCCCTCGAGGCGCTGCTCAATGCAGACGATGGCGCGTCTAACCGCCAGCTCCACGGTGTCGACCGTGAGGGGACGTTCACCTTCTCCGGTGATGACTGCAAACCCTGGTTCGGCCACACGAGCGGGGACGGCTACACCGTGGCGGGTAACCTCCTGACTGGAGCGTCCGTGATCGAGGCGACAGCGGAGGCCTACGAGACCACCCGAGACGGCGACGAACCACTCGCTAAACGTCTGATCGACGCCCTGGCCGCCGGTCAGGACGAAGGTGGGGACAAACGAGAGGAGTTGCGCGTCCAGAGCGCGGCCGTCCTGGTCGAGACGACCGAATCATACGAACTCGAGCCGTTTTACAACGACCTGCGCGTCGACGCCAGCCTCGAGCCACTCGTCGATATGGCAGAGACGTACGACCTGGCACTAGAGGGGTACGAAAAAACGCTCGAAAAGTACGCCGACGCCTACGAGGAAGACGATATCGATGCCAGTAACTGACTGCTGAGGGCTGTTATCCCGAAAACGAGTAGAGTTCGTCGCCGACGTAGTGGAGTGAGTCGACGACCTTCCCCGCATCACCGACCATCTCGTCGCCAGCCACGCGGGCACGCCCAACTGCGAGGACTTTCCCGTGGGACTCTTCGGCGATCAAGACGAGGTCGTCGGGTTCGATGTCCGGATCCGCCTCGGTGATCCCCGGACGCATCACGTCCGCCCCATCCGAGACGAACGAGACTGCGCCGGCGTCGACGGTGACGATCCGATGGCTTGGGTCGTACGCGTTTGCCCCACGTACGGTGAGAAACGGCTCCTCGTCGAAGTATGCAATCTCGGGGGAGCCGTCGACCAGGACGACCTCCCAGTCGCTGTCCTCGAACTCCACGCGTTCGTAGGCGTCCCCCTCGAGCTCGACGCCGAGACCGGACGCGACGGCCGACTCGAGGTCTGAGACCACGTCGCTGCGGAGGTGGTGTCGTGATTTGACGTCCATACGCGCCAGCACGAGCGGTCCGGGGATAAAAGGCCCGTCTCCGCCCGACGGGCACGGTCCCTCTCGATGCTGCCAGTTTCGACGGGTCAGGAAACCGGTGCGAACGGCTAAGTACTCCCTCGTCTATCACACTCGTATGTGGCTCTCCCGGTGGCGGACCGAGACGGTCACCTGCATTGCCTGCGGGGAGACCGTCACCCGAGATGAAGCCCGCGAGTACGACAAATATGGCAATCGGTGGGACCGCGCGGGCAAAACCTTCGAGCACCTGTGTAAACCCTGTGACCGGGACCTCTGTCGCCGGGACCGTCGGGGCCTCGAGGCACACCTCATCGAACTCGAGGCTGGCGAACACTCACAGGAAGCATTCGTGCGGCGATACGTGTGTGCACTCGAGGAACGGGAGCGACTCGAACGGCGCGAGTAAGGGCGAGACCATGGAGAGGGTACTTTCGACACCGAGCAGCGTACACTAGGGCGCTTTGAAGTTGTGCACCGGCTCGAGACGGTCGACCACCGTGGCCGTTTCCCCCAGCGCGGCCTCGATCGCCTCGCTCGATTTGTAGGCTCCAGGCGCTTCATCGAGGGGGATGACGCTCGAGTGGACACCGCCGGCGGTGAGGGCGGCAGAAACCTCCGCTTCCTCGAATTCGCGACGAGCCTGCCCGCGGCTCATCGTCCGTCCGGCGCCGTGACAGACGGAGTAGTTCCACTCGGGGTTCGAGGCCCCTTCACAGATGAGGGTCCCATCGACCATGTTGAACGGCACGACCACCCGTTCCCCTTCGTACGCACGTGTCGCGCCTTTGCGGATGATCCCGTCACGAAAGTCGATGTAGTTGTGTGTCGACTCGATTCGGTCCTCGATATCGGCCTCGACGATATCGGCGACGGCCTCGAGCATCACGCGACGGTTCTCGGCGGCGTAGTGCTGACAGAACACCATGTCGATCAGGTAGCCCGCGGCGGCGTCCCTCTCGAGGTAATCCAAGTCGTCACCATCGACGGCATCCGGGTCGGGGACGGCGGCTTTGAGTTCGTTACTGATCGCCTCGATCCGGCTCGGATCGGTGTCGAGGAAGTCGGCTTTCAGGGCCTCGTAGTCGACGAAATCTTGCCCTTTGCCACCCTGGAGCCACTCGAGCAGGTCGCTATCATCCACCGTTTCGGGGTCACACCGGACGTATTCGGGGTACTGCTTCAACACACGACGGGCGTCCTCGAGACTGTCGTCGTGGACGCGGGCAGCCTGGGTCTGCCAGTAGTCGGCGGTGTTGGCTCCGAGGCCGCGGCTGCCCGAGTGGACGACGACCCAGTAGGCACCCGTCTCGGCGCTCCTCGCGAGTTCGATGAAGTGGTTGCCAGAGCCGAGCGTGCCCACGCTCTCGATCGCCGTGTTCAGGTCGAAATACGAACTCTGCTGGCCGGCACGATCACGACAGAGGGCTTTGAAGTAGCCGATATCGTAGCCGCCGCTCGCGAGAAACGCCTCGATCTTCGGCCGGAAGCTCTCGTGGGCGACGTCGAGAAACTCCTCGAGCCGGGTCGTCGCGGCGGCCCAGGGGAACTCGTCCTTGACGTGGTAGTACTCGCGATCGGGCGCCTCGAGTCCTTCGGGGCCAAACCCCATGGGGATCCGGTTTCGGACGGCTTCGTCGAGGGCCTCCCCCTCGAGTCCGAGTTCGTGGCCGAGCGAGGCGGCGGCCATCCCACAGCCGATATCGACGCCGACGACGTTGGGGACGACGCGGTCGCCGAGGGGCATCGTGAAGCCGACGACGCTGCCTTTCCCCCAGTGGGCGTCGGGCATGATCCGGACGGGTCCGGTGAACGCTTCGTGGTCGATCATGGTACGGATCTGCTCGAGACACCCCTCCTCGATGGCGTCGCTCCCCTCGTCGACACCCATGATTCGGGCGGTCGTGGATTCGCCTTCGAGTTCGATCATGCGCTATGTGTTGGACGCCCTCGTTTAAACGTCGACCGCCTCTCGCTGGGTGTGCCGTGAGGGTGTCTCAGGCACCCGTCGAGTCATCACCGTCATCCGCTCGAGCTGGTGGCCCTCTCGGGCACGATGGTCCGCACGCGATCGGTCGGGCGTCCCTGTTCACTCGAGCGACGGCCTCGGTTGCCACCGCCACAATCCCCTTTAGGCCGCTCCCGATACTGTGGGTATGCAGCGCGTGACGGTTTCGACAGGGGCTCGCCTCCACTTCGGCTTTCAGAACCTGTCGTTGGCCCGCGAACGCCTCTATGGCGGGCTCGGCGTCGGCCTCGAGGAGCCCCAACTCAGGGTGACGGCAGTCCCCGATGCAACCGTCAGTGCCGATGACGACCTCGCTGAGCAATATGCCCACCGGGCCGTCGACTGCCTCGAGGTTCCGGGGGTCAGTCTCACCGTCGACGAACGTCTTCCGCGACACGTCGGCCTCGGCAGTGGCACCCAACTCGCTCTCGCGGTCTTGCGGGCGACGGCGGCAGCATACGGACTCGAGCCGTCGATCCGGACCCTGGCTCCGTCGTTGGGGCGTGGTGGGCGGAGCGGCATCGGCGTCGCGACGTTCGAAAACGGCGGGTTCGTCGTCGACGCCGGCCACCCAACGGGCCGATTTACCACCGAGCCCCCGGCTGAGGGTGACTGGACGGTCCCGCCCGTGGTCTCGAGACACGAGCTCCCGGCATCCTGGCGGTTTCTGCTCGTGATTCCCGACGTCGAACCGGGGAGGAGTGGCGGTGATGAGGACGCGAGTCTTCGGACGGTGATCGAACAGGCCGATCCGACGATCGCTGACGATATCGCCGGACTGCTCACGAGGCGGTTGTTGCCCGCCGCTGCGGCCGGCCGCCTCGAGGCGTTCGGTGATGCACTCACAGCGATCGGGCAGAAAAACGGGGCCTGGTATACCGAAGTCCAGGGTGGGGTGTTCCGGCCGCCCGCCGGAGAAATCGTCGAAGGCCTTCGAACGTCGCCGAGTATCACCGGTGTTGGTCAGTCATCCTGGGGCCCGACCGTCTACGGTGTTACCGACCACTCCCACAGCGACGCGGCTGTGAAAGCCGCTGAAGCCGTTCTCGAGGAAACCGGTATCGATGGCTCAGTGCAGTTGGCGACGGCAGCACGGACCGGGGCGACCGTGGAGCGAAGGCCCCTCGAGTGACCGTTTCAGCACTCGAGTCGACGCTCGTTACCGGTGGTGCGTTGGCGTCCGTGATCTCCTCACGATGGCCGTCTTTCCCTTCGTTCAATTTCGGTGACTTTCAGGCCAACCCTCGAGGAACTACAAGCTGACTCGTGCTGTCACTGTCTCCATGGAGGAGATCAAACTCAGCCGCGTCGAAGACGCGCTGGCGAAACTCACCTATCCCGTGACGCGAGCGGACGCAGCCAGCGAGCTCGAGAACGTCACGCTCCTATTAGCCGATGGGGAGACGAATCTCGGTGGCGTCATCGAGGATACATACAGCAAGCGCTACGAATCAGTCGAAGACCTCGAAACGTCGTTATTCACCGTGTTGCCCGTGGAAGCCGTGGGCGAACCGTTCCAGTCCGAAGGCGAGGGGTGATCGACCAAACCCGTGTCGGCGGACAGAACGCGTGTTTAATGTGTCTCCACATCCGTAGGCCGCTGTATGGAGTTCTGCGACGACTGCGGTTCGATGATGAAAGCCGACGATGGCCTGTGGCGCTGTGGCAGTTGTGACTACACCAAGCCCAAAGGGGATGCTGCAGCCTACACCGTCACGACCGATCAAGAGGCCACCGAGGTCATCGAATCGTCGAACGAGACGTCCCTCCCCGAAACAGAGGCCCGCTGTCCGAACTGTGAACACGACCGGGCGCTCTGGTATCTGCAACAAATTCGATCCGCCGACGAGTCAGAGACGCGCTTTTTCATCTGTACGGCCTGTGAGCACAAGTGGCGCGAAGACGACCACTGAGCCCCAATCCAGTGCCTGCTCGAGACGCCTCGCCCAGCCGAAATCGTCACACGAGGCGGGCGAACAATAGATAGCCAGTGTGACCAACAGGGGCGGTCGAGGGCCGTGAGCCACGGTCGTCGAACTGCATCTCGCGCTGGATGGTTTCACGGACGAAGATATCCGAGAGCCCCGCCTCTCGAGCGGCTTTTGTCGCGGCTTTCGCTGTCTCGACGAAGGGGCTGTAGACCGCCACGAATCCACCTTCGACCAGCACCGCCGGGACGCGCTCGACGAGTTCCGGCGCGTCTCCAGTATCGAGCGTGACCACGTCGAAGGGTGCCTCGGCTTCGAGGGCGTCGAGCTCCTCGAGGAGGTTCCCCGTCCGAACGTCGACGGCATCCTCGAGGCCACCCATCGCCATGTTCTCGCGGGCGACGTCGGCGAACTCCGGATCACGCTCGTACGTGACCACCGTTGCCCCCGCGTTGGCCATCGACGCGGCGAGGACGCCGGTGCCGGTGCCGGCATCCAGCACGCGATCGCCAACTCCGATACCGGTTTCCCCGATGATCAGGCCGACATCTCGCGGGACCATCGGGGCACCGGTTCGGGTGAAGTGGTGAAACTGGTCCGGTCCTCGCAGTCGCCGGACGCGGAATTCGGTTCCGAGATGCGTCTCGAGTGTGGCCCCTGGCTCGACATCTGTGGGGACCTCGAGGATGCCGAGGTCGGAGCCGAACTCCTCGCCGGGACGCACGAGGTGTTCCCGGTCGCCGTGGACGACGAGAACGGGCTGGCGCGTGGCGGGCGAAGTGTCCGACCCGTCGGCCGGTTGTGGCGCCTCGTCGGAATCCGATTCCTCTTTTGATTCCTGCTCCGGTGTTGACGCTGCAGAACCTGACTCACCGTCTTCCATCTGCTTACTCGAGTCGGTCGACGGCCGCCGCGAGGTCACCATCGACGGCCTCGAGGGCCGCTCGAGCGTCTTCGTCGCTCACGCCGGTCCGGGCGGCGACGATTTCGACGTCGGAGTCAGGAATCTCCTCGTTCCCGCTCGTCTCCTCGGTCCCACTGGCGGTAGCCTCGAGGCTGCCACGCTCACGTTCTTCTGGTTCGCCAATGACCTGGTAGGTCTCTTGTCCGCGGGCATCCATCTTCGTGACGTCGGCGTCGGTGAAGACGAGGTCGTGATCCGCCGTGCGGATGATGACCTCTTCGGCGTCGATCTCGTCGACGTCGATCCCCATCTGTTTCATCATCTGTTCCATCTTGCGCGGGTTGAGTCCGCCGCCTCCTCCAAACATACTCGAGACGTTGCCTGCCGCGGGCAAAAACCCACCGGAAGCCGACTGAAA
>PUKM01000001.1 GCA_003552325.1 Natrialbaceae archaeon
CGATTGCTGGGAGGATGAAAATACCACTGCCGACCATCGCACCGATTGCGAGGGCTGTCGTCGAAAATAAACCAAGGTCGCGTTTGAGTCCTGTGGGCACGTTTTTCTCACCGGCGGGCATCGTAGCTGCCCGTCATTGACAGCTATACTCTTCCGATGGGCTATACCCTGACTCCTAACAATGTCAGGTTCCACCGTGTGCGGATCAGTGCTATTCCACTTTTCCGATACTGGTATGGTACCAAGTGAAACGATGTACACACCCTCACAGCGAGACGGTTCAGAACCGGCCTGTCACCGGTTTTGAGCGAGGGCCTCGTGAGGGGATGTGCGATGACTTTCAGTGGCTACTATAGTATGGATGGAGCGCTCTCCCCCTCGATCAGCCCCCATGCTTATATCGATCGCCGGCATAGCTGGCTCGACCAATGGCGGGGGACCGTGATATACGTGAAACCGTGATGGCAGGTGAACAGTACGCGCGCGCGAGACTATCGACCCGTCAGCTGTTCCCGTTCTCACTCGAGTGGCGGGTCCGAGCCTGTATTTTGACCCTTGCACTCACAGTGTTGGTTGCGCCAACCACGTACGCCCGCCGGGGGCTCATCGGTTCGCTCGAGGGTGAGATGGTCGCAAGCGGCGCTCTCGAACCGGCGTTCGCGCTCATCGCCCTCGGGGGAGCACTGGTGACGTTCGCTGTCGGCCTCGTTTTGATCGGCTTACTGTACGTCGCCGAAACCAGGCCACTGTCGCTCGAGGAGGCCAAGCGCCTGCTGTGGCTCGAGGACGCGGTGATGGTGATTGCCATCTCGCCCGGCATTTCGTTCGTCCTCATTGCCGTGTCGCTGTCTCTGTTGGGGTTCCTCGCCCCCGGGATCGTTTCCTCGTTGTACGCCCAGGGTGTGGCGATCTATGCGACCGGGTCGGGCCTCGCGGCCGTCGACGTCTGGTACACGTCGATCGTTGGCGGTGGATTGGCGATCGTCCTCGCGAGTTGCCAGTGGCAAGTGCAGGGGACCGTCGCTGCGAGGGCAGCGTGAGGAATGCACAATACCTACCATCGCCGGGTTCTATGATCACGCATGGAAGCGTACCTCAAGTGGTTCGTCGAACAAGAACGGTTCTACCGGTTGATGTTCATCGCGATGGTCCTGTTCGGTATCACGGTAACCGCCACTGGTGCCGTCACCGCGAACGTCCTCTTGCTCGTACTGGGTGTGTTCTGGATCGTTGGGGGCGGGGCGCTCGTGATGCGGGCAGCCAACCGTGACCCGCAGGGTGAGTAATCACAGATTAACGGCAACATACACCAGGTACCGGATTATTTCGCCGATAATACGTTCTTGTGCCTTACTCGTATGGACTATCATTTATATGGTCTTGGTCCAACCTACCCAGTAGGCATGTCACTTACAGCAAGTGCATTGGCGTTTGCGGGCGACAGCATCGTCCTTGAAAACGGCCTGACACAGGCCGAACTATTCGAACACGTGTTTGGGGGTGGTAACGACCTCCTCGCGTGGTCGTTCGTGGTCAACATCGCCCTCGCGGGCTTTACGATCCTCGGGATCGCGTACCTGGGTCGTAACCTGACGGACCCACGGGCGAAGATCATCGCCATCTCACTGATGCTGATCTCCGTCGTCTCGATCTCGAGTTATTCGGGACTGACGTCGGGGCTCACACTGAGCGTGATCGAAATGCCCGCCGGTCATCCCGCTGAGGGGATGACAACAGCGGGTGAAGACGGCGTCCTGACGATGTGGGGACGATACCTCACGTGGACGTTCTCCACACCGTTCATCCTGATCGCCCTCGGCATGGTCGCTGGATCGAACTGGACGAAGATCCTCACCACTGTCGCATTTACCATCGCGATGTGTGTGACTGGACTGGCGGCCGCGCTGACCACGTCCTCGCTCCTCATGCGCTGGTGGTGGTTCGTGATTAGCTCGATCTTCTTCCTCGTCATCGTCTACGTCATCCTCGTCGACTGGACGGCCGAGGCAGAAGCTACCGGTACTGGTGACCTGTTCAGCACACTCAAGATCCTCACCGTCGTCGGCTGGTTCGGCTACCCGATCCTGTGGGCCCTCGGTGTTGAAGGGTTCGCTGTCCTCGACGTGGCCATCACCTCGTGGGGCTACAGTATCCTCGACATCATCACCAAGTACATCGTGACCTTCGTCGCGATGTTCTACGTGATCGAAGAGCCTGAGGCCATCAAAGGCGGCGACGACTACGGCTCGAGCCTCCCTGGCTTCACCCCGGCAGACGACTAAGCCACGCTGATGACTGCCCCCACCGTTTCGTCGCGTCAGTGTCTGTCGCGGCGAAGTGAGTGGGTTTTTTCGTGGACACCGACACTCCCCCGTTACCTGCGGGTGTACAGTGTCGGTGACGACCACTCGTTCGTCGTACGGAACCGATCGAATAGTAGCCGCTTAGACCCATCTGTTTCCACATGACTGTCCCACTCACCTACCTGCAGGTACACCTCGTGTTCATCCTGCCACCGATCCTCGTCCTCGGCTGGCTCGCGTATCGTCACGATAACGCGTGGTGGGGCCTAAAACCGCTGTCAGGGCTCGCCATCATGATCGTGCTCGCCGTCGTCTACACGACGCCGTGGACGAACCACCTCATCCCGGCCGGCGTCTGGTGGTATGGTGAGGGGGCAGTCATCGGTCGGATCTGGCACACCCCCATCGAAGAATACATGTTCTTCGTCTTACAACCAATCCTGACGGCGTTTTGGTTGTTTCACATCCCCAAAATCGCCGACCGATCCCTGTATATCCCGCTTCGTCACCGCATCGCGGGGATCGTGGGTGGTTTAGCGGTCGGAGCCATCGGGTTGTACCTGACGCTCGGGACGGCGACGTACTACCTCGGCTGGTTGCTACTGTGGGCGGGCCCGATCCTCGCGATCCAGTGGGGCTTTGGCTGTACGTACCTCTGGCAGATCCGGCGAACGGTTGCGGTCGCCATCGCCGTGCCGACGCTGTACCTCTGGATCGTCGACTGGACGGC
>PUKM01000135.1 GCA_003552325.1 Natrialbaceae archaeon
CCAACGCCGGATTCCAGATCCTCGAGATCGGTAATCTTGCTCGTCGTGTGCTGGCGGACGGCCCGGCGGACGTCCGTCTCGGTCATCCCGTGGCCGTCGTCAGTGACCCGAATCGATTCGGTGCCGCCCTCCTCGACGGCGACCTCGATCCGCGTCGCGTCGGCATCGAGGCTGTTCTCGAGCAACTCCTTGACCGCCGATGCCGGCCGTTCGACGACCTCACCAGCTGCAATGCGGGCGACGGTATGGTCGTCGAGCTGGCGGATCGGCGATGTCCCCGACTCGTGCTCGTCGTTCATACCCGATACAATGAATCCGATGGCAAAAACGTACCTCTCGAAGGCGCTCGACTGTTCGTGAGCGTTACTTCTCGAGTCGCCGCTGCCACTCCTGGACTCGTGCCATGAGTTCGACAGGTGGCGTCTCGTTCACGTCGACGGCCTCCAGATCCTCGAGCACGGCCGTCATCTCGGGGTCTATCGCGGCGTCACCCTCGTCCGTCGACTCGGGGCCACCATCGGTGTTCGCCGGCCCCCGAAAGCTCCCGCTCGAGACGTCGAACACCGTCTGGACGGGCTCGCTCGAGCCCCCGCCTTTGGCCTCGATGGCTTTCTCCTCGCGCAGGCGCTCGAGGACGTCTCTGGCGCGGTTGACGACAGGACCGGGCACGCCCGCGAGGTCGGCGACGTGAATCCCGTAGGAGCGATCGGTCGGGCCGTCCCGAACGGTGCGGAGGAAGGTGACGTCGCCGTCGCGTTCGTCGGCGGCGATGTGGACGTTCGCCACGCGTGGCAGGTGTTCAGCGAGCCCCGTCAGCTCGTGGTAGTGGGTCGCAAAGAGGGTCTTCGCCTGCACCTCGTTGTGCAGGTATTCGGTGGCCGCCCACGCGATGGAGATGCCGTCGTAGGTTGCCGTCCCCCGCCCGACTTCGTCGAGAATCACGAGGGACTCCTCGGTCGCCGCGTGGAGAATATTCGAGAGTTCGCTCATCTCGACCATGAACGTCGACCGCCCCTGGGCGAGTTCGTCGAGCGCGCCGACACGGGTGAAGATGCCGTCGACCAGCCCGATCTCGGCCTCGCGTGCGGGGACGAAACTCCCGATCTGTGCCAGCAGGACGATACAGGCCACCTGTCGCATGTACGTCGACTTCCCCGACATGTTTGGCCCGGTGACGACCAGAAAGCCGCGGTCGGCGTCCATGCGCACGTCGTTCGGGACGAACTCCGTCGTCTGTTCGACAACCGGGTGACGGCCCTGCTCGATCTCGAGCGTCTCGCGACGGTGCAACGTGGGGGCGACCCACCCGTTTTCGGCGGCATGCGTCGCCAGACTCGCCAACGCGTCGACCGTCGCCAGCGTCCGACCGACCTGCTGGAGCAGGGTCGCCTCGCCAGCGACGGTCTCGAGTAACTCCTGAAAGAGGGCGTACTCGAGGTCGCCCCGTCGTTCCTCGAGACGGAGCATCTCGCGTTCTTTCTCCTCGAGGGCCGTGGTCGTGAAGCGCTTTGAGTTCTTGAGTTGCTTGATCTCTTCGTAGTGGTCGGGCACCTGATCGGCGACTGAGCGACCAACCTGGATGTAGTAGCCGTCGGTTTTGTTCCGGTCGACGCTGACGTGACTCAGCCCATGCTCGCGTTTTTCCCGGTCGGCGAGTGTGTCGAGCCAGGTCGTGAGTTCCTCGTGGCGGTCGATCAACTCGTCGAGGTCGGCGTCGAAGCCTCGACGAAAGAGCCCGCCCTGGGTCACCGTCGAAGGGGGCTCCTCGGCGAGGGCTGCCTCGAGCGTGTCGCGAAGGTCGCCCGCTGCCTCACGGTCGAGGTCGTCGACGATGTCGGCAACGGGCGAGCCAGAGAGTTCGGGACTCGAGGCCACGACTTCCGCAACCTGGGGAACCAGCGCGAGCGTATCTCGGACCGCAAGGAGGTCTCGAGCATCGGCACTCCCGTGGGTCGCCCGCGAGGCGAGGCGCTCGAGGTCGGCCCCCTTACCGAGGTACTCCTGCAGTTCGTCACGAGCCAGGGCGGCCCCCGCCAGCGCCGCGACTCCCTGTTGTCGTCGCTCGAGCGTCTCGAGGGCCCGCCGTGGGCGCTGGAGCCACTCCTTGAGGAGGCGGCCGCCAGCACTCGTCTTCGTGTGATCGATCGTCGCAAACAGCGAGCCCTGCCGGTCGCCCTGCATGGTCTCGGTCAGCTCGAGGTTCCGTTGGGTCGTCGCGTCGAGGGTGACGTGGTCGTCGCCCTGATGGGTCTGCAACCGGGTCATCGACGCCAGCACGCCCGCACCCGTCTGTTCGACGTAGGCGAGGACGGCCCCGGCGGCGGCTCGTGTCGCTTCCGTCAGCCCGAGTCGGTCGACCGTCTCCGCGCCGAAGTGCTCACGTACCCGGTGGCTCGCTCGCTTCGGTGCGAACGTTTCCGTATCAGGCAGCGAGAGCCGTGCCTCGAGGCGGTCACGGAGCTGTGTGAGAAGGGCGTCGTCCGTCCGGACGGCGGGGCCGGGTAACACCTCGACGGGCGAAAAGCGGTACAGTTCGGTCATGGCCGCCTCGGCGTCCTCGCCGCTCGCGACGACGAACTGCCCCGTCGTGACGTCTGCGAAGGCAAGCCCGTAGGCGGGTGTCTCACCCCCGTCACGTCCAGCACGCGCGCCCTCGGCCGCCACCACCGCCGCCAGATACTGGGCGTCGGCGTCACTCGTCTCGAGGAACGTCCCCGGCGTCACGACCCGGACGACTTCCCTGGCGTGGCCGTCGTCGGTTTCATACTGGTCGGCAACGGCCACCCGATAGCCACGTTCGACCAGCGCTTTCAGATACGGGGTGAGGTCGTTCAGTGGCACGCCCGCCATCGGATAGGACTGGCCTTGGGAGGACTTCGAGGTCACCTTGAGCTCGAGTTCCTCACCCACGAGTTCGGCGTCATCGCCGAAGAACTCGTAGAAGTCACCACACTGCATCGCCAGCACGTCGGCGTCGGTTCCGGCCTTCAACGAGAGAAACTCGCCCACGATCCCCGTCGCCTCGGTCA
>PUKM01000167.1 GCA_003552325.1 Natrialbaceae archaeon
GCACCAGTCTGGTCGAACGAAGAGGTGACCCAGTGGTACCTCGAGAACACGTGGGAAGAGACGGGCGTTCAGAACGCAGTGACGGCCGTGCTCGCGGCGTTCCGTGGCTTCGACACGTTCGGTGAGGCCGTGGTCGTCTTCGCCGCCGGGATTGCCACACTCCTGGCGCTCAAACGGGGGGTGTTCGCCTGATGTCCGGGCAGTACGGTGGTGAAGGCGGTGACACCTACACCGAGAGTCAGGTCATCCTGACGGCGGTGAAGATCATCGCCCCGTTCACGCTTACCTACGGCCTGTTCATGACCCTTCACGGGGCCGACACCCCCGGGGGGAGTTTCCAGGGCGGCGCGATCATCGGCGTGACGGTACTCATGCTGGCGTTCGCCTTCGGTATCGAACCAACCCGCCAGTGGCTGAAAAACAGCGTCATCGTCGGCATGATCGGAGGCGGCGTCGCCATCTTCATCGGTGTCGGCTTTGCGACCATGGCCCTCGGGGGTGCGTTCCTCGAGTACCGACTGTTCCTCACCGAACTCGGTATCCCCGATGGGACGAAGTGGGGGATGGAGGCCATCGAGGTCGGCGGCATCGCCCTGATCGTCGCCGGCGTCGTCATTACGCTGTTCTTTGCGACCGCAGCTGGATTTACGCCGAAGCGCTACCGGTCTGCTCCCGAACGTGAGGACACCACGGAGGTGACCACCGATGATTGAGTTGCTTACAACCCGCTATGCGTACGTGCTGATGTTCGTACTGCTCGGGATTGGCCTCTACATGGTCATCGCGAGTGAGAACCTGGTCAAGAAACTGATCGGAGTCAACCTCTTTCAGACGGCCATCTTCCTGTTCTTCGTGGCCGTCGCCTACGTCGAAGTCGACGGCGAACCAGGTGGCTCGCCAATCGTCCCAGCGACGAGCGATCCGGCCTCGAGTGACCTGGTCCTCGCCAGTCCGCTCCCGCACGTGATCGTGCTAACGGCGATTGTGGTCGGCATCGCGCTCACCGCGGTTGGATTGGCGTTGATCGTGCGTATCCACGCCGAGTATGGGACGCTCCGTGAGGACACCCTTCGGGAGGTGCGTGCCGATGAGTAATATCGATCTGCTCCCGGCGTTGCTCGTGGTCGTCCCGATTCTGATGGCCACGGTGCCGATCCTGCTCGGGCTCAAATTCGATCGCACGGGCTGGTCGGTCACCCTGCTCACCATGGCTGGCGTCTTCGTCGGTTCGGTCTATCTCGCAATGGAAGTGTACGGCGGCTCCGGTGACAACCGAGAGCTTGCCGTCATCCACGAACTCGGCGGATTCTCACAACCGATGGGGATCGAACTCGTCGCCGACACGCTGTCGACGATGATCATCCTCCTCGTCGCCGGGACCGCACTCGGTCTGCTGGCCTACACTCGAGTCGGTGGACCCCGTGGAAACACGTTCTACAGCGGCTACCTGTTGCTCGTGGGCGGACTCCTGGGGCTCTCGATGACCGGCGACATCTTCAACATGTTCGTCTTCCTCGAGATTGTCGGGCTGGGGACCTACGCGCTCATCGCCAGTGGTGACGGCCCCGAAGCGGCCCACGCAGCACTGAAATACTTAATTATTGGGACCGTCGGCGCGTCGATCTACCTGATCGGCGTTGGCTTCCTGTTCATGGCGACGGGCCACCTCAACATGCACGCCCTCGCCGGTGAGGTCAGTACCCTCGAGGGAGCGAACCTGCAACTCGCTCGAGCCGCTTTCGCGTTCATCTTCATCGGCTTCGCGATCAAGGTGGCACAGTGGCCATTACACAGCTGGCAGCCGGACGCCTACCAGCACGCTCCGGACGGCGTCACACCACTGATCGCCGCGCTCGTCTCGACGGTATCCGCGTACGCCCTCGCACGACTCCTGTTCACCGTCTTCGGCGGTGACTTCATCGCCCAGACGCCCTACGCCTCGGAAGTGATCGTCACCGTCGGTGCCGTAAGCGTCGTCGCGGGGAGCACCCTCGCGGTGATTCAGACGGACGTCAAACGGATGCTCGCGTACTCCTCCGTCTCACAGTTCGGCCTGATCGTTGCTGCCTACGGCTTGCTCACCGAGACCGCGCTCGTCGGCGCGCTCATCCACCTGATCGGCCACGGCCTCATGAAAGCCGGTCTCTTCCTCGCCGTCGGCGTCATCGCCATCGGCTACGGCGCTCGAACGGTCAACGAGTACGCCGGACTGGCACAGCAAAGGCCGTACGTCGCCGGTTCGATGGCCGTCCTGCTCATCGCTCTCGTGGGCATCCCGCCCTCGATCGGCTTCATCGGCAAGTGGTACATCGCCGTCGGTGCCATCGAGGCCCAGTCCTGGCTCGTCGCTGGCGTGATCTTCCTCAGCACCATGCTCACGCTGGCGTACGTCGCCCGGTTGCTCGAGAAGATGTACTTCACGCCGGGATCGACGCTCGAGTCGCCACACTCGCCCGGCGTGGCGGCGACTGACGGTGGTGAGCCGGTTATCACCCGTCCGGGGAACCGCGTCACGATTGGCATGCTTGGTATCGTCGCGTTCATCGCTGTCTTCGCCGTCGCCCTCGGGTTCACCGGCGAGGTCTTTTTCGACCTGTTCCAGCCGTTCGTTGAGTCCGCTGCCCTCGATCTGGAGGTGTCTCCCTGATGTCCGAACACGTTGTCACTGATATCCGACCGCTGGCTGCCGTTCTCGTTTCGGCGATCGCCGTGGTCTTCATCGTCGCGTCGTATCGCTATCCGAACGTCCGCGAAGGCTGGTCCGTCCTGGCCGCCCTGACGAAGTTCGGGATCGTCGCCAGCATGCTCCCCGGCGTGATGGATGGCACCGTCTACACGTGGAGCCTTCACGAGGCGACTGGCCTGCAGTTCGTCGAACACGTCGATTTCGCTCTGCGTGCCGATCCCCTGGGGATGCTCTTTGCGCTGCTCGCGAGTTTCCTCTGGATCTTTACGTCGTTTTATGCGGCTGGCTACATGCGTGGGCTCGACGAACACGCCCAAACACGGTTTTTCGC
>PUKM01000257.1 GCA_003552325.1 Natrialbaceae archaeon
ACCTTTTCGTTTGAACCTATTGGCATCCTCGAGTTCGGTGTCGGCACCATGCTCGTTTCCCCAGTGGATATGGCTCTTGGGGGCACGCTCGGCGTACTCGTCGGACTCAATATGGGGGTTGCCTACCTCGCACTCGTCCAGCCTCGAGCCTGTGGGTTAGGTGCTGGTGCTGGCTTCGCGGCGGCCGTGCCGGCGCTCTTTTCGGGATCGGTGTGTTGTGCGCCGGTGCTTATTCTCGTGCTCGGCATCCAGGCCAGTGGGACGCTCCTCACGGTCTTACCCTGGTTGTTGCCAGTGGGTGTCGCGATGTTACTCGGGAGTCTCGTATACGTTGCCGGGATGATCGACGTCGGACACTTATCCCACACAAAATAGCCGCGATCAGTCGACGAAATCGATATCCTGTCCCTGGCCGTGACCCTGTGGTTGGACGGCTTCGCCATCCGGGCGGCCATAAATTTGTGGCGACTCGACACCCGTGACGACGATCATGGTCCGCATACGGCCCTCGAGCGATTCGTCGATCGAGGTTCCCCAGATGATGCGGGCGTCGGGGTCGATCCGGTCGTAGATTTCCTCGACGACACCTTCGGCTTCCTCGATGGACATGTCGTTCCCACCGGTGACGTTGACCAGCGCGGAGTTCGCCCCGGAGATATCGACGTCCAGCAGTGGGCTGCGCAGTGCCGTTTTGACTGAGTCTTCGGCTTTCGCTTCGGAGTCGGACTCACCGAGGCCGATCATCGCGACGCCGCCCCGTTCCATGACGGTGCGGACGTCGGCGAAGTCAAGGTTGACGAGGCCGGGTTTCGTGATGAGTTCGGTGATGCCTTTCACCGAGCGCATCAGCACCTCGTCGCTGACCTTGAACGCCTGTTTGACGGGGAGTTTGCCTACCGAGTCGAGCAAGCGGTCGTTCGGGACGACGATGACGGTATCGCTCACGTCCCGCAGGCGCTCGAGGCCGGCTTCGGCGTTCGTTCGTCGAACCTCTCCTTCGGCGGTAAAGGGCGTCGTGACGATCGAAATCGTCAGTGCGCCGGACTCACGGGCGGCTTTGGCGACGACGGGGGCCGAGCCGGTGCCGGTTCCGCCACCGAGGCCGGCGGTGACGAACACCATGTCCGCGCCATCGATTGCGTCGTAGATGTCCTGTTGGCTCTCGAGGGCGGCTTCTTCACCGACCTGGGGCAACGAGCCGGCGCCACGGCCCGAGGTTTTCTGTTCGCCCATCAGGATTTTGGTTTCCGCGTCGATTTCGACGAGGTGCTGGACGTCGGTGTTGGCGGCGACCAGTTTCGCGCCGTGAATTCCCTCCTCGTTCATTCGGTTGACGGTGTTGCCGCCTGCACCGCCACAGCCGACGACGGTAATATTGGTTTGGAGGTCATCCAGCACGTCGAGCAACTCGTCGTCTGTCATCGTGCCAGATGTCGAGCCACTGCCGTCACCGCCCTGTGGTGGTTCCCGTCCGACTGGGTCGTGTTCGGCCTCCCCATCCTCGGCCTCGTCGATGGCGTTTTCGACAATTGAGTCCATTCTTGCCCCTTTCTAGCAGATGGAGTATTATTATCTTTCCCCAAGACGTCAGACGGATGTCTGACAACATAATGTAATATTACATGTTCGGTAACACACCAATCAAGATGGGTGTGTGGAGACTGGTTAACAGCGGTTACTCTCGAGTAAATGGGGTGTCGAGTTCGTATCGTGTCGTCCGTTTTTCACAGACGTCCTCGGGGGTGATCTCCTCCCCGTCAACAGTGACGGACTGCCCACCTGCCAGTCGGCCAAAGGCTGGCCCCTCCGGGACCCCTGCCTCGAGGGCGAGTGCCGGATCGAACGCGGTTTCTGTCCCGACGATCGCGTCTCCCTCGTGGACCACCGTCTCGTACCGTTGCCCGAGGATGTCGATGAGCCCGGAGACGATTTGCGTGGCGGCGTCGGAGCCACCGTCGCCATCGTCGGGAAGGGCAACCCGCCTCCCGACGCGACTGCCTCCGTTTCGCGTCTCGAATCCGACGGTCCGTGCGGCGATGAGGTTCCACACGGCGTCGGGATCGATTCCCTCCGCCGTGTCGAGCACGTCGTTCGGCAACTCGACGACGGCAAGTTGAGGCGTTCTAACCGCCCCGAATCGCACGCCATCGTCGACGGCTCCGAGTCGTGACTCGACGCACTCGACGAGCGAACGCGGTCGATCACCGACGGTTCGAACCCAGGTTTCACTCACGACGCGATACCCCATGTCGTCGAGTACCCGCTCGAGCACCTCCCTCCCTTCCCACTCACCATCGAGGACGGCGTGATCGGCTCGACTCTCGCGGAAGGCCGCCTCGATCACGTCACGGTAGGAACGTGGATCGCCCAGCTCCTCGAGGGCCCAGTCGGCGGCGACGTGGCCGACGTTCCAGGCCGTCTCACGGGTAATGCGTTCGAACCGGGGAACGTAGTGGTTCCCGCCGAAGCCGACGAGTTGTCTTGGGCCGTGAGCGGCCCTCCCTCGAAGGTCGAGGATCGCTCGCGCAACTGCCCTGGCGGCGTCGGGGTCGTCCCACTGGTCCGCGCTGCTCCCGACTTCCGCGAACAGCGACGGACAGCCGACGTCGGTCGGGCCGTGGTGGGTACACTCGAGGCCCGTGTCGTAGGACTCGGGCGCGTGGCGGTCGAACGCCTCCAGAATCGACTCGAGCGCGTTCGGACAGGCGGCCGCGACGGCGTGATCATCGCCACCGTATTCAGCGGGACCGAAATTCCCCGTACAGTGGGCCGTGAGCAGCCGATCCGTGTTCCCTGCGTGTCGGGACGCGAAGACGAGCAGGTTGGGCTCGCGTGAAAACGCGTCAGCCGGTCGCTCGAGGTCGAGGTGGCGCGTCTCGAACGACCGAAGCTCGACCCCTTCGAGTCGATAATAGGTCCCACCGCCCTCTTCGTCCGGCCGTGTGTCGTCTTCCAGTTGCTCCCAGTCAGCTATTTCGAGCAGGTGCGAACAGATGTGGCTCGAGGCGCGATCAGCCCGACTTTCGACGATAGCGAGCACAGCATCTCATCAGTTCTGGGGCGTTGAATAGCCTCCGTTTCCGAGGCCACCTGGTCGGTCTGACAGCCGTTAGCGGTCCATCCGGCTGACCCACCGACCCGGGGCATCGAGCTCTTCTTCGGTGGGCAAGCAATCTGGGTGGTCCCAGACCTGGCTGGCGAAGGTCACATCTCGGCTGGCGACGACCGCCTCGAAGAAGGATTTTCCGCGTTCGTACTGTCGCTGTTTCAATCCCAACCCCAGAAGGCGACGGAACAGCTGTTGGAGTGGCCCGCGACCCTGCCGTCTGGCATCGAGTTTCCGTCGGAGGGCCTCGTACTCGTCGTCGAACGCATGATCCATCAGGAGTTCGGCGTATCCCTCCACCACGGTCATCGTGGTGTTGAGTTCTTTGAACGCGTCCCGATCGAACGCCCCCTCGGACAGCGCATCGATCCCCTCACGCATCCGAGACTCGAGGTGTGTCGACAACCAGGGTGCGGCCCCGAACTCGGCGGCGTGGGTCACTTCGTGGAAGGCGATCCAGCGCCTGAACCGGTCGGCGTCGACCTCGAGGACGTCGGCAGCCTTGAGGATGTTTGGGCGGACGAAATACAGGGCGTGATCGTCATCAGGTGTGTCCGCTAACAACAGCGGGTCGTACTGGCCGAGCACGTTCCGGCCTAAAAACGCGAGGAGCACAGTCATCGTCCCAGTATTGATCGTTCGAGCGGCACCGGGGAACGCGCCCAGCTGGTTTTCCATCGGCGCCATCACCCGTTCGAATGTCGCGATGTTCGCATCGATCCAGTGGTGGCGATTCTGGATTTCGACAGCTTCAGGGACGTCGAACTCGAGTCCTGCTGCCTCACGGACGGCCGTTCGAGCGTCCCGGACGTCCCTTGCGTAAGCCGCTCGTTCGGCAGCATCGACCTCGAGGGAACCAGGGTCGGTGGAGGCTTTTGCGGCCTCGGCAGCGGCCGCCCAGTCGATAGCGTCAGTTCCGGACGCCCCCGCGACGGCGCGCACGCTACGATAAAGGTTCACAGGTGAGGTACGTGGAGACACGTCAAAAGGGTTCGGTCGGGGGTCTGTCCCTCAGGAGACGATGATCTCCGGTTCTTCGTCGGCCTCGAGCGACTCCTCGCTGTCTCCCCCGCGGAACTTCTTGACCGCGACCGCAACGCCAATCAGCGCGACCAGTCCAACGATCACGGCGAGGGGGGTGCTCGAGGACTCGTCTGCGGAAGCGGTGGCTTCGTCGTCCGTCTCCTCGTCTTCCTCGCTGTCCTCGGCCTCGAGCGCTTCACCGAACGGGAGCGCGTCGTTGAGCGCCTTTGGACCAAACTGCGTCTCGCCGTCCAGATGCAACTCGATAAACGTGAACTTTTTATCGCTCATGATCCATCGTACGACGACAACTCATTTAGCAGTTGTGCCGGCTCCTCGAGCTTGAGATTCCGTGGCAGTGACACACATGAAACCCAATAGGTTCAAACCGTTACTCTCTAATCTCCGATTATGGACGAACAAGCACGTGAAATGCTCGTAGAACTGCTCGAAACGCCATCCCCATCGGGGTACGAAACACGCGGCCAGCGCGTCTGGGTCGACTACGTCTCCTCGTTTGCCGACGACGTTCGGACGGACGCATATGGCAATGCCGTCGCGGTACACGAGGGTGACCCCGACGGTCCCGAAATCGTGCTTACCGGACACGCCGACGAGATCGGTTTCATCGTCAAGTCCATCGACGACGAGGGCTTCATCAAGCCAGGTCGGATCGGTGGGAGCGACCCCTCCGTCGCACGTGGCCAGCACGTGACCATTTACGGCGAGGACGGCCCCGTCGACGGCGTTATCGGCCAGAACGCGATCCACCTTCGCGAGAACGGTGACGACGACCCCGAGATATCCGACCTCTGGATCGACATCGGCGTCGAAGACGAGGACGCAGCCACCGAACGCGTCTCTATCGGCGATCCGATCACCTTCGCGTCGACGGTCTCCTGGCTCTCTGAGACCCGCCTGGCCGGTCGTGGGCTCGACAACCGTGTCGGGACCTGGGCTGCCGCCGAGGGGCTTCGGACCGCCGTCGATGCCGGCAGTGAGGCAACCGTCTACGCCGTCTCGACCGTGCAGGAAGAACTGGGGCTCAAGGGCGCACAAATGGTCGGCTTCGATCTCGAGCCCGACGCCGTCGTCGTCGTGGACGTCGGGCATGCGGTCGACTATCCGTCTGCCCCCAAAGACAAGACGAGTCAGATGGCTCTGGGCGACGGCCCGACGCTCGGCCGAGGCAGCACGAACCATCCCGTCATCTTTGAAGCCCTCGAAACGACCGCGGCCGACCTCGAGATCGATGTCCAGATCGAGGCACTCGGCGTCGGCACGGGGACTGACGCGGATGGCTTTTTCACCGCGGCTGGGGGCATCCCTTCACAGGTCGTGAGCGTCCCGAACCGGTACATGCACACCCCTGTCGAAGTCGTGGATACGAACGACCTCGAGGAGATTGCGACCCTGATCGGTACGTTCGCGAGTCGGGCACACGAGTTCGAGCCGTTCGCTGTCGAGATCTAACCCGTCCTAGCCGTCGCCCGCTACCTCGATTTCCTTTCCTGCCCATGCCACCTCGAGGCCCAGACTCGACCGTGGTGTATAACTGTGGGGAGTGCCTCTTTCGAGTACGTACCTTTAGTCCCCGGCCGAGTTGACCCACTTCGGGTGCGATGACCGCCCGGCGAACCCGGGTACGTGACATATCGGCGGCGAGAGCCGCCACGCTGTGGGACGGAAGTCCCCGCCCGGCACGAGGGTTAGCCAGCCGACGCGGCACGCCGCCTCGGGATGAGGCTGGACGTTAGTGTCCCGGGTGATATCTCATCCTCGAGAGTCATCTCTCCGTGCTGTCACCGTTTTCGTACGAAAGTACCGAACACCTAACTCGATCTACCCGAAGGAGTCGGTATGTACCTCGGTGTCGACGGCTGTCCGGATGGCTGGATCGCCGTCCAGTATGACGAGTCGGGATACGAGGGGGCAACCCTGTACGACACGATCGATTCCCTCTGGGACGACCACGGGGACGCAGCCGCCCACGTCCTGATCGACGTCCCCATCGGTCTTCGTGAGGTCTCGAGCGCCCAACGGCCCTGTGACAGCGCCGCTCGAGAACGGCTCTCCCCGCGCCGACACGCGAGCGTCTTTTCGGTCCCGATCAGAGCGGCGGTCCACGCCGAGTCGTACGAATCAGCGAAGGAGATCCAGGAAACACGGACCGATGGGAGTCTCGGCGTCCAATCGTGGGCCATCGCGGACAAGATTGCTGAACTGGATGGTTTCTTGCGTGAACGGACACCAGAGGCACGTGGGGTCGTCCGCGAGGCCCACCCCGAGGTGTGTTTCTGGGCCTGCAACGACGAGGAGGCGACGGCCTTCTCGAAGACCGGCCAGCCAGCCGCCGCATTTTGGGAACGGATCGACATCCTCGAGGGGCTCGAGCCGGGGGTCCTCGAGTGCGTGCGAGCGGCCGGCACCGGGATCGGCGGGACGGTTGCCAACGACGACCTCCTCGATGCCTTTGTTTTAGCACTTACGGCGAGTCCACTCACCGGTAAGCTTCGAACGCTCCCCGGGGAGTCCGACAGTGACACCGGTGATCCCACTGGGTTGCCGATGGAGATGGTGTACGCGTACCCCGCTGAGTAAACTCGACTGGCCCAACGGGGTCCATTTACGCGGCCGCCAGCGCTCCGTTATGCTTTAGCGCCCGCGGATCAAATCGCCCCTAATGACCGCACAAACCGTCCAGCAGGGCGACCTCGTGACCGTCATCGGCCTCGAGGTACACGTCCAGTTGGAGACCGACACCAAGATCTTCTGTGGCTGTTCGACGGCACCGACCGACGGGCCGAACGAACACGTCTGCCCGGTCTGTCTCGGCCTCCCTGGGGCGTTGCCCGTACTCAACGAAGCCGCCGTAGAGTCGGCCGTCAAAATCGGGAAGGCCATCGACGCCACCATCCCCGAGGAGACGCGGTTTCACCGGAAAAACTACTACTACCCCGACCTGCCGAAAAACTTCCAGATCACCCAGTACGACGAGCCGATCTGTCAGGACGGCGAACTCGAGGTCCGCGTCGAAGGCGAGCGTCGAACGATCACCATCGAGCGCGCACACCTCGAGGAGGACCCGGGCAGTCTCCAGCACGTCGGTGGCAACATCGACACGGCCGAGTACACGCTGGTCGACTACAACCGCGCTGGGACACCACTGATGGAGATCGTCACCGCGCCCGACTTCCGGAGCCCACAGGAGGCACGGGCCTTCCTCGCCGAGCTGACGGAAGTCCTCGAGTACCTCGGCGTGTTCGACGCAGGCAGAGATGGCAGTCTGCGTGTCGACGCCAACCTCTCGATCATCGACGGCGAGGACGTCGAGGACACGGGAGCTATCGGCCTGGAAGCGCTCGAGGCGGCCAACCGGACTGAAGTGAAAAATATCTCGAGTCACAAGGGTGCGGAAAAGGCGTTGGCGTACGAGGAAACACGCCAGAAAAACGCCGTTCGACGCGGGCGCGAGGTCGAACAGGAGACACGTCACTGGGACGAGAGCCGTGGGATTACGGTGTCGATGCGCTCGAAGGAAGCCGAGAAGGATTATCGGTACTTCCGGGAGGCGGACCTCCCACCGCTTCGGGTGGCCCACTGGAAGGACGAGATCGCGATTCCGGAACTTCCGACGGCGCGCCGGGAACGATTCCGCGCGGAGTACGGGTTGAACGAGGAGGCTGCGTCGAAACTGACCTCGACGAAGCAGGTGGCGGACTTCTACGAGGACGTCGCCAGCGAGTTCGACCCCGACCTCGCCGCGACGTGGGTCGCTGATGAACTCCTGGGTGAACTCAACTATCGCGACATGGCAATCACCGACATCGAAGGGCGACTCGAGGAGGTCGCCACGCTGGTCGAACTCGTCGCAACGGACGAGATTACGACCAAAAACGCGAAAGAGGTCGTCCTTCGCGGGATGCTCGATGAGGGCGAAGCACCGGAGACCCTTGTCGAGCGTGAAGGGCTCGGAAAGACGGACGAAGACGCCGTCCAGGCGGCCGTGGCCGAAGCGATTGATGAGAATCCGGACGCCGTCGCCGATTACGAGGCCGGTGAAGGCGGGGCGATCAACTTCCTCGTCGGCCAGGTCATGCAAAAGACCGGCGGCAGTGCCGACCCCGGGGACGTCAACGGTCTCCTCAGGGACGCACTCGAGGAGTAGTCCGGCGTTCGATTATCGCTCTCAGTTGTGCGGGTGACGGTAACGTGTGACGTGAGAACACGTCGGTTGCAAATGTTGTCCCGATTCGAAACCCTCACTATTGTCGATATCAGATTGGCCATATGGCCTGCGCTGACTCCCCCTCGCTCTATCGGTGTGCCAACTGTGACTACGTCCATCGCACACACATCGAACCGGATGCGTGTCACATCTGCGGAACTAATTTCGACCACTGATCGATCAACGGCCTTTATCCAGCCGTTGTGAGGGTCCGTCACAATTACATCAGTTCCAGCATATACGCCACTCGTGGAACGAATACGCCTGAGTACGGTCGTCTACGCCCCTCCTGAAACCGTGTTTCCGTACCTCCAGGATTTCACGACCTATCCACGCTACGCCAAACACCTCAGCCACGTCGATATCGACGGTGACGGTGGCGTCGGCACGCACTACGGGCTACATCTGGCGTGGTGGAAACTGACTTACACCGCACGCTCTCGGGTGACTGGCCTTACCCCACCGCACAGCCTCGAGTGGGAACTGACCAAGGATATCGATGCCCACGGCGAGTGGCGCATCGAACCGGCAACCGAAGCGGACCAACCCGCCAGCCGCGTCTACTTCGAGGCGGCGTACGACCCACACTCGGCGAGTGAGGACGTCGTCTCACTCCCGCGATTCGTCTCGATGGGGTGGGTGATCCGAAAACTGCGTCCGCGACTCATGGACGAAGCCCGTCGCGTCCTCGAGCGACTGGTCGCCGACATCGAAGGCCAGCGACGGGAGGTCGAACTGACGGTTCACGAAATGCCCTAACTCGAGCACTCCTCCTGATACTGTCGGCTGTAACTGTGTAAGGATCCTCGCCACCCGGTTGGGCGAGAATATTGAAAGACTTACAGCCGACAGTATCACCCGTCGTAGGGCGACTCGAGGACGACCGTCGCTTCACGGCTTGGCCCGACACCAATCGCATACAGCGGGGCGTCGAGTTCGTCCGCGAGGTACTCGAGGTACGTTCGAGCGTTCTCAGGGATGGCCTCGTACCCCTCGTCCGCAACGGCGTCCCAGTCGACGTCCGGCCAGCCGTCGAAGGTGCGGTAGGTCGCCTCACACCGGCCCCACTTCTCAGTCGTTGGGGGCACAGTGAATATCTCCTCGCCGTCGAACTCGTAGCTGTGGCCGACCTTGACTTCCTCGAGGCCCGCGAGGACGTCGATGTGGTTGACGGCCAGTCCGGTAAACCCGCTCGCGCGTGCGGCGTGGCGAAGCATGGGAATGTCGAGCCAGCCAACCCGGCGTGGGCGGCCGGTGACGGTTCCGTACTCGCCACCTTCGTCCCGGATGTACGTCGCCAGTTCCTCTTCGGCGTCGTCACCAGAGTGGCCATCGTACTCGGGTGTCTGTCCTTCCACGCCGCCAAGTTCGGTCGGGAGTGGCCCTGTCCCGACGCGTGAGAGATAGGCCTTGACGATGCCGATAACCTCACCCTGGCCGACGACGGTCGGGCCGAGGCCCGTCCCCACGGCTGCGGCACCGGCAGTCGGGTTCGAGGAGGTGACGTACGGGTAGATCCCGTGGTCGATATCGATCGAGGTCCCCTGTGCACCCTCGAGGAGGACGTTCTCGCCGTCGTCGATACGCTCCTGTAGGAACGTTCCACAGTCGACGGTCATTCCTTCGTCGGCGAGGCGCTCGCCATAGTCCCGATAGGTTTCGAAGAGGTGGTCGACATCGAACGCGCGCTCGGCGTCGCCCTCGAGGGTGACACCGAAGACGGACTCGGCGAGCGCACGTTTCTGTGGGACGACGTACTCGAGGCGTTCGCGCAAGACGGCTGGCTCGAGCAGGTCGCCGATTCGGATCCCACGGCGCCCCATCTTGTCCTCGTACGTCGGGCCGATACCACGTTTGGTGGTTCCTGCCGCCAGATCGGCTTTCTCGTCCTCTTCGATCCCATCGAGCACCCGGTGATACGGCAAAATCACGTGCGCACGCTCGCCGACGCGTACGTCGGGCTCGAGGCCCCGTTCGCGGAGCTGATCGAGTTCGTCGAACAGGGTTTCGGGATTGACGACGCAGCCATTTCCGAGGACGCCGATTTTCCCGCGGACCGCCCCTGACGGGACCAGTGAGAGCTTGTACGTCTCGTCGTCGTACACAACAGTGTGTCCGGCATTGTCGCCACCCTGATAGCGGGCAACGACGTCAGCGGCGTCGCCATAGAGGTCGACAACGCCACCTTTGCCTTCGTCGCCGAGTTGAGACCCGACGATTGTGACAGTCATACAGCCACCGGATTCTTCGCCGGCCGATAAACAGGTTACGGTCTCTCATCGCCAAAATATACACCTGGGTGTATACATCTGGTGACGAACTGGGAAAATACTGGCAGTCCGTGGATACCTCGTGGGCCACATCGAATCACCACTCGCGACAGCCGGTTGATCACTCGAGCCATCGACATCCGGTACGACGAGTTCAGGCATCCGAACGCTGCAGGTACTCTCTCCCGCCAGCGATGTATTCTCAGGAAAACGAAATAGTGCCATCGACGAACCCGAAGCGTTAACTACTGTCATGCAAGAGTACTAAACGAGTCGTATTTTCGCACACAAGAGGGCAACCTTTAAAAGGTGGAAAGACAAGTTAACAAATGCCATGATAGACCGACTTGAGAAAGAAGTCGATATGTTGGAACGACATCTGCAGGTACTGAAGATGGTCATCGAGAACGAACCGATCGGCATCGTCAAAATGTCGAACGAGACCGGGTATCCACACCACAAAGTTCGGTACTCACTGCGCGTACTCGAGGAAGAGAACCTCATCGAGCCCTCGAGCCAGGGTGCGATCAAGACCGAGCGCACCGCTGAGTTCGTCGACGAGCTCGACGGAAAACTCGATGACATCGTTGGGAAACTCGACGAGATGAAGATCGAAGACGTTGCCGAAGTAGAAGGCTGAGACACGCTGTAGTGATGTGGTCTTGGTAACCGAATCGGTGCCGATGAACACCTGCGATACTGGAGACTGAGACGGCCGGTTCAGCTGTCGAGCAGCGCACCGACTAACGCTACACTGTGGCTCTCGTGGGTTCAAAACCCACCTTGCCCTCCGTTTTCTCGCTTATAGTTCTGGAACGGTCATGTGGAAGCCACCCGAACGTGCCTCCACCAGACACAGGTGGTACCCACCCAGTTTTCGCGACAGCGAGACGTAGCTGAGCCGGGCGTCGCGACTCAGGAAGCCACCGCTCTGCGTTGCCTGTTCGGCAACCTCCAGGGCACCGGGTTCGAAGAAACTCGAGGTCACCACGATGGCACCCCCGAGTTCCGGATAGTTTGCTTTGACTGCTGAGGCCGTGCGCTCGAGATCCTCGAGCATTGCCTCGCTAGCTGGTTCGCGGGAATCGTTGAGATTTGCAGCGATCAGTGGGTGGCCACGTTTGTCGAAGACGACGACGTCGAACGTGACTTCCTCGGGGACGCCCTCCGTGTCGTCGTCGGCGAGTGAAATTGCTGCCTGCAGTTCGATCCGGTCTATTCGTGGAAGGGTGTCATAGAGGTCAGACAGGCCATCGTCTCTGCCCGTGTCCCTAATTTCGAACAACAGGGTTTCGGTGAGCCACGTGACGAACTGGTACTCCATCGTCGACTGGAGATACGATTCGAACGACTGGCCGTCGACGACCACTGAGTCGGCGTCGAACTGCGTGTGATGCTCAATTCTGAGATTGCCGGTTACCGCTTCACGATTGCCCTCACCATCGTGAGCGGACGCGAGTGTCGGCTGGCTCTTCGACTCGTACCGGACGAACAGATTCGTTTGTGACAGCGCATCACGCGAATTCATCTGCGTCCCGTCGACGGGAACGTCCGCTTCCCGAGCCTGTCTCACCTGTTGGAGCTCCGCCTCGAGGGTTTCGATCTGCTCGCGGAGACGGTCGACCGTCGTCGAGAGTTCGGCGGCTTCCTCGCGGTAGCCATCACGTTCTTCGGCCAACAGATCCCGTTCCTGTTCGAGTTCCGTCGCCCGCGCTTCGAGCGTCGATTTCGTTTCCTCGAGGTCATCGACGCGCTGGGTCAACTGATCGATTTTGTCTTCACGCTCGAGCATATCCTCCTCGAGCGTGTCACGCGAATTCGACGCAGGTGATCTCGTTGAGCGCGATTGTGTCGACCCGCTAGCTGTACCTGTCCGTGCCTGGCGGTCAGTAGTGTCGATACGTTGTCTCTTTTCGCTGTCGCTGGCTGTCTCGGCGTCCGACTGGGTAATCCCTTTCCGGTTGCGTCCGGCGGGTTCCCGCTGCTGGGGCCGTGTGGAACTTGTGTGTGCCTCACTGGTAGTGATCGACCTGTTGGCATCCGTTTGCGTTCTCGAACGGTTCGAGGACGCTCGCCCCGAGTCACTACTCGAGGATTTCTCCGGGTCGATCGACGGAATTTGGCGCGTCTCACGCCAGCGAGCTTCCTGTTTGAATCGTTCCTCGCGTGGCGTCGCCGTCGATTGTGGCTCCTCCTCCGGGTCCGGTTCCGGATTCGGATCTGACTCTTCCGCTTCGATGGCAGCTGCTGGTTCATCTTCGGTGCTCGAGTCCTGTGTGTCTGCGTCGGTGGACTCGTCTACCCACGGTACACCATCCTTGCCGAGTTCGGCGGCAGCGGCTTCGATTTCCTCGGGATCTGGACCCGAACTCGAGGGAGAAGAGTCATCCGGTTCGGCGGGTGGCATCGGCTGGGCCGTTGCCGCCTCTGTATCCTCCTCTCCGGGGGTATTCGGCTCGTGAACGGGCTCTGTGGCGACCGTCCGTTCGCTTTCCTTACTCGCTTCGTCTTCATTGGGAGTTTGATCAGGTGACGTTTTCGTAGTTGGAGCGTCCCCGTTGTCCGAAGCCGAAGCCGTTTGTCCGCTGGATACGTCTGGATCAGATACCTGTTCTGTCTGAGCCGCTGGTTCCGATGTGGTCGACGGGTCGTCTGCCTCCGGCGGGGTAGGTTCGTCCGCTTGGCCCTTGGTTTGGAGACTGGCGTCTGGGTCCGGGTCGGGCGCCACTTCGTTCGGTTCGTTTTCGTCGGCTGCTGACGGGGCCTCTCCAGCAGTCGACGCCGACACCGTGTCGGATTCCTGGGACGGCACGTCCTGAACCTCGAGGTCGACGTCGACCACCTCGTAGATGCCGACTTCATCGTCTGCGCGTTCGAACGCCTCCTCACCGGTCAGGAGACGTTCTGCGTTGCCGATATAC
>PUKM01000249.1 GCA_003552325.1 Natrialbaceae archaeon
CGTTCCTGGCAGGACGGCGTTCGCCCGAATCTCGGGGGCGAACTCCCGGGAGACCGTTTTGACCAGCCCGATGACGCCGCGACGGACGGCGTTCGAGAGCAGGAGGCCATCGGCGACCTCCTGGACCGTTCGGGACGTGATACACACGATCGAGCCAGCCTCGGAGGCGAGCAGGTGTGGATGGGCCTCCTCGATGGTCCAGACGACGCTCATGACCAGGAGATCGTAGGCCTGGTACCACTCGCGTTCGCTGGTCTCGAGGAAGGTCGTACTGGGTGGGCCGCCGGCTGAGGTCACGAGGTGATCGATGCCGCCGAACGCCTCCGCGGTGGTCTCGACGAGGTCGGCAATCTCGTCCGGGTCCGTGATATCGGTCTGTCTCGAGAGTACCTCGCCCGCGCCCCTGGCGTCGACGTGCTCGTGTGCCTCAGCGAGTCGATCCTCGTCTCGGCCACAGATGGCGACGTTCGCACCCGCCTGTGCGAGTGCTGTTGCACTCGCCAGTCCGAGGCCGCTCGTCGATGCCGTCACTAGTGCCGTGTTGCCCGATAGCTCGAGGTCCATGCTCGCGGTACAACGTGGGGCGTGAAAGCGTCCGGGGCCACGGCAAGTGTCCAGCCTTGCAGGGGAGAATCCGCGCGTATCGAACCGGCACTCAGTTGTCCGAGAACCGAACGGTGACCGCTCCGTCGCTCGTCACGCCGACGACGAGACGCCGGCTTACCTGTCGACCGGAGACGGCATCGCCGGCCGCGTCGGAGACGATCTTCATCAAATCTGGGGCACTGTACTCGACTTTTACGCCAGCTTCGTCACAGGCAGTGTAGACAGCTTCCGGAACGTCGTACAGATCCGTCCCCTCCTCGACCGTCACCCGGACCGGTGCACGTAAGGCCTCGGCGAAGGCGACCGTCTCTCGGGCACGCTCGAGGTTATTTCTGGCACTCCCTTCGACCGACGAGACGTTCGCCCGCGAGGTACCGAGGGCCTTTGCGATCGCCGCCTGTGAGACGTCGCGTTCCCGCAGGGCGAGGACCTGTGCCTGGCGATAGGTCAGAACGCTCGTTTCGGGATCGAAGCCGATGTCCTCGAGCATTGCCTCGGCATCCTCGATCACGGATCCCACCTCCGATCGACGACGTTCGGGGTGGACACGGACTCGCCGAACTGGTTCATGCACCTCATTCTGAGCCCGAAACCCATAGCCACTTTGGTACCGCTCAAAAAGAGACGCTTAACTCCGCAACCAAGACAGCCGAGAACTCGAGTCTGTGGGACCCAAACCGTGTCTCAATGGACCCAGTAACCCCAAGCGTCGAAGGAGGTGTGTATGCGTTCCTGACCATCGTTGGCCTCGTCGGTATCTGGGCTCACCTCCGTCTCATCTGGGTGAGCCGTCGGCGAAACCGGCCAGGAGATGCCTCGGGGATCGAACCGTAATCTACCGCCTCCTCGAGCGATCGGCGAGTGGGGTCACCGCCTGTCGTCACCGTCCGGCGACAGTCGCGGCGTTCGCTACCTTTTTGCTACCGGTGTGGGTACGAAGGGTATGCACACCGTGCGGGCGCCAGCGACGAGCGCGAACCTCGGGAGTGGCTTCGACGTCTTCGGCCTCGCCCTCGAGACGCCCGCCGACGTGATCACCGTCGAGAAGGCGACGGAGACGACGATCACGGTCACCGGCGTCGGGAGCAGATACATACCAGAGGACCCCAACGCCAACACCGTTGGGGCCGTCGCTGAAGCTCTCGATACCCCAGCCCACATCCGGATCGACAAAGGGGTGCGACCCTCCTCCGGACTGGGTTCCTCAGCAGCGAGCGCCGCCGGCGCTGCCCTGGCCCTGGATGCCCTCTACGATCTCGGGCACTCGAGGCGGGAACTCGTCTCTGTTGCCGCCGAGGGTGAAGCGCTCGTCTCCGGCGAAGCCCACTCGGACAACGTCGCACCCGCCCTGCTCGGCGGGTTCACCATCGTCACTGACGAGTGCATCACGCAGGTCGACGCCCGACTCTCGCTCGTGGCGTGTCTCCCCGAAACCGTCGTCTCCACGCGAGACGCCCGCGGCGTCATCCCCGAACAGGCCAGACTCAAGGAGGTAACCGAAACCGTCGGCAACGCGGCCACGCTCGCCGTGGGGATGGCACGAAACGATCCCGACCTGGTCGGCCAGGGTATGGACGACCCGATCGTCACCCCCGCCAGAGCCGCCCTGATCGACGGCTACGACGACGTCCGGGCGGCCGCCCTCGAGGCCGGCGCGACCGGCGTGACGGTCAGTGGCGCTGGCCCCGCGTTGCTCGCCATCTGTCGGGAACCAGATCGGAGGGACGTGGCCTGTGCCATGCTCGAGGCGTTCGCCGATGCGGGCGTCGAAAGCCGTGCGTATCAGACCCAGATCGGCGCTGGAGCACAGTTGTACGAGGGATGATGTGGGGGCTGACCCGGCTCCCCATCGGCGCATCAGCACTCGAGCAGCGTCGGTCCTGAGATGGGGCGTCGACGTGATGCGGTGTTGGGCCTCCTCACCCTCGCTGGATTGGTACTCCTCCAGATCCTGACGGACACGGCAATCGCGCCGCTATGGGCGGCTCTCGGCGCTGTCGGGACGATACTCTTCGAGATCATCGGGAGCACGAGGAGGACCATTATTCGTGACTACTGGGACCGACCAGCCGTGCAGATAACCACGTTCGTGAGCGCGCTCGCTGTAGCCGCGATCGGAGCCATCCTCGCGCCCGAAATAGTGCTCTCGAGCGGGATCGGTGCGCTGTCGTGTTATCTCGTTATTCTCAGTGGGGTGAGCGCTCACTCGATGGCAAGCGAGAGAACGTGACGACGAGGACGACAGTAGACAGCGTCTATGACGTCGCCCGCTGTTCTTTGGCCGTCTCGAGCGGGAACTGCTCTCGGACTGCCTGTTTCGGGTCGCCGCCTGCCTCGTAGAGACAGTCCTCGAGTGCCGACCGGACCTGCCTCTCGTCGAAATCGCGCCCGATCACGACGAGTCGAGTTTCGGGGTCATCGTCGCCCCACGTCCCGATCGGGCCGGCCCTGACCGATGGGCCGGCTTGACTCACACCGATGACGTCGTCGGTCCCGGCGACAGCACAGACGCCCTTGGCTCGAAGGATCGTGCCGTCCCACGCAGCAGACAGCCAGTCGGCAAAGGCCGTCGGGTCGAACGGCACTCGAGTGCGGAAGACGAAGGAGTCGACGCCGGCGCGGTCGGCGGCGTGGTCGTGGTGGTGATCGTGGCCATGGTTCTGGTCGTGATCGGTGTGCTCAGCGCCGTGATCGTGGCCAGCGTGTTCCTCCTCGTGTTCGTGCTCGTGCTCAGAGGTATCCGGCTGTTCACGACCACCATCTTCCTCCCCACCAGCCACCAATTTCCGTTTCCATCCTGGTGACCGCGAGACGGCCTCGAAATCGAACCGCTCCGTCCCGAGGATCAGTTCGGGATCGACAGTCGACTCCACCGTTCGAGCCAGTGTCGCCTCCGGCTGGATCGTCCTGATTTCCGCCTCGAGTTCATCAAGTACGTCGTCAGGGACCATATCGCACTTGTTGAGCACGAGCAGATCACAGAATTCGATTCCCTCGATCAACACGTCACTCATTGGGCGGTCGGGTTCGTCCGCACCAGGCGGCAACCCTTCGCCCGCGTCGAACTCCTTCCAGAAGCCGAAGGCGTCGACGACGGTGACCATCGTATCGAGTACGAACCGTTCGGTTGGATCGATATCGCTGTCAGCCGACCCCTCGAGGAACACCCGCGCCACGGGGACGGGTTCGCTGATCCCCGAGGATTCGACGAGCAGATAATCGAAGTCCCGACTGTCGGCGAGGCGGGTCGCTTCCTCGAGCAAATCCCCCTGGAGTCGACAGCAGATACAGCCGTTCGAGAGGTCGATAATGCCCTCGTCCGGGTTCTCACGGGCGATCTGTTCGGCGTCGATATTGATCTCGCCCATGTCGTTGACCAGGACGGCGACCCGGAACGCACGCTGATTGGTGAGCACGTGATTGATCAGTGTCGTCTTTCCAGCCCCGAGATACCCACTTACGATGGTTACCGGGATTCGGTTCCGACGATCACTCGAGGAGGTCATAGGCTCGTCACCACGTCGAGGGGTGTAAAACTGCAGGGTAGTCGGCGGACGAAGCAGGATCGTCTCGATACAGATGGACGGTCCACGGAACGTTTTTGCGTATGGGTACCCATACATGGCTCATGAGCAAAAACATCGCCATTGCTGACGATGTCTATCGTGAACTCAAACGTGAGAAAGGCGACCGGAGTTTCAGCGATGTCATCAGAGACCACCTCGAAAACCGCCGGAAACTCGCCGACGTCACCGGAGCCCAAATCCTGGATCAAGAAACCTACGAGGATGTGAAAGACGATATTGGTCGGTTGAGCCGTGGGACTCTCGAGGGGGCTGGCGATGAAACTCTGTGATACGTCAGTGCTCGTCGATATCGACCGCGGTGGCGCCGGTGAAAGGGTCGCTACCCTCGACGACGAGGGCCGCCACGCGATCAGTGCGGTCACGGTCACCGAACTCCGCCTCGGGGTGAACAAGCGATACGACGATGCACAGAGACGACGGGATGCACTCGAGGACCTCGAGCGGTTGCTCGCTCGGTTCGAGATTGTCGAGATTGATCGAGCAGTCGCAACCGCCAGCGCAGACATTATTCACGAACTGCAACACCAGGGAAAGCCACTACACGACCTCCACGACATCTACATTGGCGCAACTGCACTGGTCGAACAGCTCCCCGTGTTGACCGCAAACCTCGAGCACTTCGAACGGATGTCCCGCGTCACCGCTGTCGATTGGACAACATATTGAATCTGCTCAGGTAGAGCATTCGAACGAACCGGAGAGACGGACTATTTGTACAGCGGATTCGCACTACAGAGTCGCTCGACTTCCGCTCGAGTCTCCTCGATCACGGCATCGTCGTCGGGTGCGTTTATAACCTGGGCAATCAAGTCACCAACCGTCCGCATATCGTCCTCGTCGAATCCTCGCGTGGTCAGTCCAGGCGTGCCTGCGCGGATTCCACTCGGGTTGAACGCCGACCGCGTCTCGCCGGGGACGGTGTTGCCGTTGAGCACGATTCCGGCCTCCTCGAGGGCCTCTTCGGCGTCTCCCCCGGTTGTGTCCGGGTGAGACGGTCGCAGGTCGATCAACACGAGGTGGTTGTCCGTCCCGCCGGAGACGAGCGAAAAGCCGTGCTCGGCGAGGGTTTCCCCGAGGACGGTAGCGTTTGCGACCGTCTGCTCGGCGTAGGTCACGAATTCGGGCTCGAGGGCCTCTCCAAAACCGACGGCTTTGCCGGCGACGTTGTGCATCAGTGGACCACCCTGCCCGCCAGGGAAGACCGCCGAATCGATGTCGTCGGCGAACTCCTCGGTGGTCATGACGATACCGCCTCGACCAGCGCGAATGGTCTTGTGGGTCGATCCGGTGACGAAGTCGGCAACGCCGACCGGTGACTCGTGGACACCTGCCGCGACCAGCCCGGTAATGTGTGCGATGTCGGCGAGGTGTAAGGCGTCAACGTCGTCGGCGACGGCCTGGATCCGCTCCCAGTCGACCTCACGTGGGTACGCGGAGTAGCCCGAAACGATCATGTCCGGTTCGAAGGCGGCGGCCTGTTCGGCCAGCCCCTCGTAATCCAGATAGCCCGTGTCCGGATCGACCTCGTACTGCTCGACGGTATACAGTTGGCCGACGAAATTCGCCGGGTGACCGTGGCTGAGATGACCCCCGTGAGTCAGATCCAACGAGAGGATCTTATCGCCGGGCTCGAGCGTGGCGAAGTAGACGGCCTGGTTGGCCTGGGTTCCAGAGTGTGGCTGGACGTTGACGTGCTCGGCACCGAAGAGTTCGGAGGCACGGTCGATCGCGAGCTGTTCGACCTCGTCTGCGTACTCACAGCCACCGTAGTAGCGGGCCCCTGGATAGCCTTCGGCGTATTTGTTCGTGAGCGCGCTGCTCTGTGCATCGAGGACGGCACGGCTGACGTGGTTCTCGCTCGCGATCATCGACAGCGTGGTCTCCTGTCGATCGATCTCACCCTCGAGGGCGTCAGCAACAGCGGTATCGACCGCACGAACGTGGTCGTGTTCCATGGATGAAAGGCCGGCTGGGTGCTGCATAAGTGTACCTTTCTCCGGCAATGCTGGGCCAGAACGGAGCGGGACTAGCACACCCTGACCGTGCCGGACTCTCGAGTGGCTCCGTCCGTAGATCAGCGCTAGAGGCCGTGACGAGTGAGTCATCTGGAAGGCGATACACCTAACTCGTTTGGCTGAGACATCCCGAATCGAATGATCGAGTGGGACGAACGCGACTCCTCGCTCCGAGTCGTGGACGCCGACAGCACCACGTTGCACGTCGGTGGAGTCGATCTCGATATCGACGGGCCAGGACCCGATATCGACCGCCCCGTCGACGAAACGGTGGCCGTGACCGCGCGAGCACTCCAGTTCCCCCACGCAATCGTCTACGCGAACGTCCTCGGACGGGACACCCAGTATCAACTCGGCCCACACGACACCGAGCGTCGGCTCCCACCGAGTGAATACGTCATCGACATCGACGCCGAGATCAAGACGTATCTCCGGTTTTCCGGGGACGCAATCATCCAGCGGGCATCGGATTTCTCGAGTATCATCATCTCCTTTCCCGAGCCACGACGCGTGATTTTGGGCTTTCGGAGCCGCCACGAGCTCCCTGCACATACGATCACGACGACGACAGACCCGGCCTCGGTCGCTCGAGGGCTGACTTTGCTCTCTGCATCGATCAAGACCGATACCCCCGACCGAACGTATCCAACCCTTCGCGGGCATCCACCCTTACTCGAGGTCGGTGAGGCGTTCGACGCCCCCGGAGAGCTTACACCACCTACGTCGGGTATCGAACTCCTCGTCCCGCCGTGCTACGACACGCTGTTCGTTACGGCTCCGCTTTCGTACTATCTGCAGGCAACGATCCGAACGGAACCGGGTATCACGCCACGGCTTCGACTTCCCGAGGTTGCAACAGCGCACGAACTTTCCACACTCCCGGAGCTCGAGCACGACGTCGAGCGGTTGTTCAGACACGTCTTCTTCCTCGACTGTCTGGTCCGTAACGCCGGCCCCTACGGGACCCAGTTGGCCGAATCGAGCGTCTTGGACGCCCTCGAAATCGACGCAGCCGAGTGTTATCGAGCGAGTCCACAAGAGCGGCTCCGAACGTATCTCGGGATCCCGTATGCGGCCATCGAGCATCGACTCCCACAGTGGCACCTCTCGACGTACGTCGAGCCAGGGGCTTCAAACGTCGATTCACTCCCGTACCTGCTCGATCGGTTGAGTCTGATATTCCGGCCCAAAACGTCGACCCTCGAGGGGAAAGAGCTGGTCGAGCGGTCGTTATCCGATTTTTACCGAGGGGTGGGTGATGTTGCATCGGTCAACATCGTCAAACCCGAGCTACGAGGTGGTCGAGTCCATGGGTGGCTCGCTGAGGGCGTCCCGATCGACGTCTTCAAATCGACGACGACGGCGTATCGAAACCGACTGCGGTTCCTGAATCGACAATCCGAAGCCACGTCCATCCGCGTCGTCCTGAACGATCCGGAGATGGCTGGAGAGCGCGAGCGTGTCGGCAGCATCTACAACCGCCGTGCTGAGGAACTGGACCTCGACGTTCGCGTCGATGAAAACCTGCGCACGAGTGAACTCGCCAGGTTGTTCGAGTCGAACCACGCGTTCGTTCACTACATTGGCCATTGTGAGACGGACGGACTGCGCTGTCCGGATGGCTGGCTTTCGACTGCGAGTATCGATCGCTGTCGTGTAGAGACCTTCTTTCTCAACGCCTGCGGCTCGTTTTACCAGGGGATGGACCTGATCGACCGCGGAAGCGTTGCCGGGGCAGTCACGTTTACACAGGTACTCAACGAGCACGCGCTCAAGGTTGGGTCGACGTTCGCGAAGCTTCTCATCCATGGCTACAGTTTCGAGCGAGCCATGCGATTGGCTCGGCGTCGAATTATGATGGGCAAAGATTATGCCGTCGTCGGCGATGGAACGCACTCCCTCACGGGCGGGGACCTGACACTGCCGTCGACGGCGCGGATAGAGGCACTCGAGGACGGGCGATATGTGCTCGACCTCGAGTGTTATTCGACGCGAGAGACGGGCCTCTACTACGTCCCACATACCCCCGAAAACGAGTACAGCTACCTCTGTGGATCACCGGCCACGTTCGTGCTCGAGCGGCCGGACCTGGCATCGTTCCTCTCGGAGTCGAACCTGGCAGCGATTTACGACGGCGACGTCTATTGGTCGGCAGAACTCGCAGACCAGTTCGACGCGGAATCTGGTTCTCGCCAAGCGGACGACCAGGCGGCTGACCCGAGTGACGACTTCGACCCGCAGCCTCAGGGACCGCCGTAAGTGCTCACGCGGCGTGGCCCACAGGAAACCTCCATGGTGTCCTGCTTGTGACCATGGTCCCCGCCATGTGCATCGTATCCCCAAACCCAATCTTCGAGTGCGCCCATATGAAAGGAGACATGGTATTCACCAATGTTAACTGTTACTATGAGAAATAGTCCCACAGTAGTGGGAAGTCCGTCGACGAAGGTCGTACTCGGGACACCTTGACATGCCTTTAACAAGGGCTGAGTAATCGAGTCCTCCCCCGGACAAAATAGCGTGAAAACCATTTTCGAATCTGAGAAGAAACCCATGTTACTCGATGACGTCACCCAAGATGAGATTTTCAGAGCACGGGTAGTAGCGACAAGAATCTCCGCTTTCATCACCAAAGGATAACTTGTGGCATCAGTTCGGCCAACAAAATTAAGTACGTCGGTGGCGTTTGTTTGTGTGAGAACATGACTTCGAATTTACTCAATCATCAGATCGATGACATCCTTGACTCGGTCCTCGAGGATGCCACGGGTGATGTGTATATGGTCAACCCATCTTGGGAAGCGATCGAAGAGTTCGTTAGCGTTGCAACGGCTTACGACGATTCGCTGCCGACCGTCCACATGCTCGCCGACGAACGCACCCTCAAAGAGGTCATGGGTGATTTCATCGTCGCATCGAACGCCGCAGACCTCATCGACGCCGGAGCCCTCGAACTGCGGACGCTCGAACAAGCCCCAGAGAACTCGTTGTTGATCACTGAGGACAACGTCGTCGCCGTCGTCCACGCTGGCGACCGCGTTGGTGGCCTGGTCACTGACGACACCGAGTTCATCGAGGCCGCCTTCGAGACCTACGCCAACCGGTGGGAAGACGCAGACGACTTCAACCTGCGCACACCACCCATTACTCGTGTCCGTGAGACGCTCAGCGATGAGATCAGTGCTGACGCCGAAGCGGACTTTACCGCGATTCTCGACTCCCTCGAGACGGCTCGCGGGGACGGCGATGGCCTCGACGAGGTGACCATCTCGTTGCTCGTCGCCGCGAAGAACGAAGCACTCCTGTACGACATCAGCAAGTGGGGCGAGGACGTCGGAATTGCCAGCAAGGCGACGTTCAGCCGCACGAAAACCAAACTCGAGGACATGGGCCTGATCGATACCGAGAAAGTACCCATCGACGTCGGCCGTCCCCGTCTCCGGCTGAAAATCGGTGACGAACGCCTCGACGAGGCTGACAACGGCCAACTCGCGACGGTCGCACAGAGCATCCTCAACTAGCGGTCGCACACCCATTTTCGGCAGCACGCGCTTTCTATACCCAACGGGCTGGCACACGCCGTGACGTAACGCCCAAGACCCTGCCATCCCTCGAGTCACCTATGTACGAGGCCGTCCACGTCGATCCGGCGGATCCGGGGGTCCTCGAGCACGTCCTCGAGACGGCTGAGCGGTATGGGTTCGACGGGGTCGTGATCCGTAATCATAGCACCGGACGCCTCGCTTCTGCCCTCGAGGATCGGTTGCCGGACATCGAAACGCCGCTGGATGTCGTCGACGGACTCGAAATTCGGGCCGACGACCCACATCAGGCCAGTGGCTCCGTTGGCAACTTCCGGCCGCAGTACACGATACTCGGATTGCACGGCGGCACCAACGCGTTGAACCGATTTGCCGTCGAAACCGATAAAATCGACGTGCTGGCACACCCGATGGCCGGGAGTGGTGATATCAACCACGTCCTCGTCAAAGCCGCCGTGGAAAACGGGGTTCGGCTCGAGTTCTCGTTCGCCCCGGTCCTCAGATCGACGGGCGGCCGACGGGTCCGGGCCATCCAGTCGTTGAAAAAACTCCACGAAATCGTCGAGTACTACGACGCGCCATACGTCGTGAGCGCCGACCCGAGCACCCCGTTCGAGATACGGGCCCCTCGAGAACTCGTGGCTCTGGGGGCAGAACTCGGCTTCGATCCCGACTGGGTGGAAACCGGGCTGGCCGAGTGGGGAGTCCTGGCCGAACGGAACCGACGGATCCAGTCCGATTCGTTCATTGAGCCAGGGGTCGAACGAGGACGATATGAAACACAGCGTTGAGGACCATGCCGCCCGCTTCGACGAGAAGGCCGACGAATACGACGACTCGAAATCCCCGGAGTATCGCGCCTGTGCGAATCTGGTAATCGAACACGCAGGCCCCGGTCCGGGGGACGTCGTCCTCGACCTCGGGACTGGAACGGGTGCAATCGCGCTCGCACTAGCACCCGATGCCGAGCGCGTCGTTGGCCGGGACATCAGCGACGGCATGATGGGTGAAGCCGAGCGAAAAGCCGCCGAAAGTGGCCTCGAGAACGTGTCGTTCGCCTACGGGACGTTTCGCGAACCAGAGTACGACAGAGCGGTCGACATCGTCACCTCGAACTTCGCCATGCACCACCTCGCCGATGAGGAAAAGCGGGCGGCTATCGACGTCATTGCCACGCTCGAGCCCCGGCGGTTCGTCCTCGGCGACCTGATGTTTTTCGGGGAACCGGACCCGAGTGAGCCGTTTTACAGTCCAGACGTCGATGATCCAGCCACGGTTGGATTCCTCGCTGATGCGTTTACCGACGCCGGGTTCTCACTCACCGCTGTCGAACGTGTCCACGATCAGGTCGGCGTGTTGGTGGCCGAACGCGGCCTCACTCACGACGACTGAAGACAGATGAAACACCTCCCCAAACACCTCCGACCGACCTGGCGGTACCTCGCCGTCGAACTCGAGAGCGACGGCGACATGTCGGTCGATCGTCGGGCTTTCCAGCGGGAGGTCTGGTACGCAGGCCAGAACCTTCTTGGTGATCCCGGCAGCGCCGCTGCAGACTTACGAGTCGTGCGGTTTCGACGTGCCGGAAACAAAGGGGAGGCAATTGTGAGAGTGCGCCATGGCGAAGTCGGCCGTGCTCGAGCGGCCATCGCGTGCCTCTCGAGCGTTGACGGTCTCTCAATGGGGGTATTCGTCAAGAAAGTAAGCGGAACGATCCGCGGCGCGGAGTCGGCTTTTTAATGTTGCCTCGAAAATCACCACGCGGTAAGCGATGACGGAGGAAGTAAACTATTTAGGACGCCGCCGGTAACGTCGGGTAGAGAGTGTTCGACATCGGAGCCCGATTCGACGCCGGCCGATTCACCCCGCCATCGCTCGGCCCGACCGCTCCGGTGTGGCGACAACCCTCGATTGCGATTTCACCTCAGTGATACTATGCAGGGACAAGCCCAACAGCAGGCGTACGACCGCGGGATCACGATCTTCTCGCCAGACGGCCGACTCTACCAGGTAGAGTACGCCCGTGAGGCAGTCAAACGTGGGACCGCGAGTATCGGCATTCGAACGGCAGGCGGCGTCGTCCTTGCAGTGGACAAGCGCATTCCCTCCCCGCTGCTCGAGGACTCGAGCGTCGAGAAGATCCACAAAGCGGACGACCACATCGGCATCGCCAGCGCCGGCCACGTGGCCGACGCCCGCCAGCTGATCGACTTCGCTCGACGACAGAGCCAGGTCAATCAGCTTCGGTACGGCGAGCCAATCGGCGTCGAGACCCTGACGAAGACCGTCACCGATCACATCCAGCAGTACACACAGGTCGGCGGTGCGCGTCCATTCGGCGTGGCACTGATCGTTGGCGGCATCGAAAATGGCGAACCCCGCCTGTTCGAGACTGACCCCTCGGGGACGCCATACGAGTGGAAAGCCCTCGCCGTCGGTGCCGACCGTGGCGAACTACAAAACTTCCTCGAAGAGCAGTACGACGCCGAAGCGGATCTCGACGGCGGCGTCTCGTTGGCTCTGGAGGCGCTGGCCTCGGTCAACGACGGCTCGCTGCTCCCGAACGAAGTTGGCCTCGCGACGGTCGACGTCGAGAGCGAATCCTTCGACCACCTCGAGGACGACCGGATCGAGACGTACCTCGAAGAGAACGACTTACTCGACACGGGCGAAGACGAAGAGGACGAGTAAGCCCTTATTACGTTCTATGTACGGGTACTGCGTACAGCCTCACCAGCCAGCGGTGGGACCAGACGCAGCCAACAAGCGTGGCTCGCGGGAAAAGCTCTTTTAATCCCCCGTGGGTATCTTCGGGTATGATATCGCTTGACGAGGCAGTAACCGCGCGACTCGAGTCACACGGCGCGCGTTTCGAGGTGCTAGTCGACCCTGATGCAGCATTGGCGATTAAACGCGGAGAGTTCGATGGCGACCTCGAGGAAGTCATTGCCGCTGAGGACGTCTTCGACAACGCCTCGACTGGGGATCGACCGGCAGAGAACGACCTGGAAGACGTCTTCGATACCACGGATCCCCTCGAGATTATTCCCGAGGTCATCAGGCAAGGAGAGATTCAGATCACGGCAGACCAGCGCCGTGAAATGCAAGAACAAAAGCGCCGAGAGTTGATCACGACCATTTCGCGCAACGCGATCAATCCGCAGATGGATAACGCGCCCCATCCACCAGAACGGATCGAAAACGCCCTCGAGGAGGCTGGGTTCACTGTCGATCCAATGGAACCGGCGAGTGAGCAGGTCGACGACGCACTCGATGCACTTCGCCCGATTATTCCGATTCGGTTCGAAGAGATCACCATTGCCGTCCAGATTCCACCGGAACACGCCGGCAGCGCCCAGGCGAAGATCCGCCAGTACGGTGATCTCGAACGTGAGGAGTGGCAACCGGATGGCTCCTGGATCGGGGTGATTACCTTTCCTGCAGGGTTACAAAACGACTTCTACAACGTGGTCAACGAGAACACGAGTGGCGAGGCCGAAACCCAGATCGTCAGCGATAAAGACGAGTTGAGTACGCGCTAAGTCCGAGTAGTAGTCGCTTTTCGATCGCGTCGGTCTCACCAAACTCCAAGATCAGCCGCGGTGGTATCCGATCAAGAAGCCAGTCGTGAATCCAGCTCCGACAGTGACCGTAGAGGCAAGGGACTCGAGGTACGTCGTTCCCTGTTCGGCCTGTTCTGA
>PUKM01000283.1 GCA_003552325.1 Natrialbaceae archaeon
CAGGGGTCGAGACGCTGTTCGACGTCGTCGTCTCGGTGACGACGCTTACCGGGGCGACGGTGGAAGTGGTCGGTGGCCAGCAGACCCTCGCGGACGGTCGAGACTACCTGGAGGCGGAAGCGTTCGACGACGCGATCACGGCGTTCGAAGCAGCCGAATCGACCTTCCTCGAGGCTACCGATGCCCTCGCTGACGGCGGGGACGAGGCTCCCGAGGGACTCGAACCGTACTTCGACACCGCACTGTGTCAGACTGGTTCCTTCGTCGATGCGACCGGATACTTCATCGAGGCAGTCGAGGCCGCCCAGGACGAGGATCCTGTGGCTGCTGAAGAGGCGAAAGAAGACGCGGAGGCGGCTCTCGAGGCGGCTGCGGACTGTCACGAGTCGGTCTGAGAAACGGAGAGAACGAGCTCACTCGACCGGTTTCCCGTCTTCTGTTTCGGGGGCGACGCGATCGATATAGGCGTCGACAGTTGGTTCATCGACTTGGACGGTGACGTCGATTTCGCCGAGTTCGTCCGGTTCGCCAACCGCAAAATTGACTCGCCCCTCGAACGCGGCGGCCTTTTTCAGCGAAAAGTGAAACCGGTTCCCTCCCTGCCCGTCGAAGAACTCGCTTCGAGCGGTGTCGAGAATCTCCTGGCGGTGGAGACACGTCGAGAAGTGCTCGAGGTCGTGGACGGTTGCGGTGAGTTCGTCCTTTTCGACCACCGGTTCGGCGTTCGGAAAGAGATTGGTGACTGCCGTTTCGACCCGCCGTCGGAGTTCGGTGTCTTTGACGGGGGCTCGAATGTCGACCGTGACGCGGTAAATCGTGGTCATACTCAAACCTCAGATTCCGGGGTCTCGCCACTCGAGTTGACGGTGGCCTCCTCGAGCACCGCCTCGATTCGGGCACGGAACGTCTCGAGCGTGTCGGTGTTTTCGATAACGACATCGGCGCGCGCCATCGCATCGTCCATGCCGAACCCACGTTCGCGGTCGTCACGGGCAGCGAGTGACTCGCCGCCATCGGTTTCGCCAGCGTCACGGCCACGGGTGCTGAGACGGTCCGCTCGCGTCTCGAAGGGAGCCTCGATGCTGACGAGCGTGAAGGCGTCACCGAATCGGTCTTCGAACACGTCGACTTCGATTCCGGATCGGATGCCGTCGACCAACACGCTGTCGTGTGACTCGAGGCGATCCTCGAGCATGGGGAGTGAGCGTTCGGCAATTGCGGCAGGGCCGTTTTCTTCCCGGAGGGCCTGGGCGACCGTTCCGTGGTCTTTGCTTGGGTCGAGGCCGCGGTCGGCGGTTTCCTGTCTGACGACGTCGCCCATCGTGACGACGGGAATGCCGGCCTCGCGGGCAACCCTGGCCGCTTCACCCTTGCCGCTGCCGGGCAGTCCAACGGTTCCGATGACGTACATCGCCTCCGTGTACAGGCGACGTGAGCATAAGGGCTGTGTCTCGAGGCTGGCGTGCTCAGCTGAAATCGGGGAGGTCTTCTGGAGGCTCGTACTCAGCTTCCCAGTCGATGTAGTCGTCTTTGAGCGTTTCACAGACGAGCTGGCCGAACGCCGTCAACTCGGCGTTGATCGACGAGACGGTTCCCCATGAGTCGAGGTCGGGGTGGTAGCTCCGTTCTTGCCAGTCCTCGGGAATCCCCGGCGCGTGATAGCCGACTCTGTCGGCGAAATCGTCCCAGAAAAAGTCGAATTCCGAGAACAGCTCGAGGTCGATGGCGATATCGTAGGCACGGCGCTCGAGGTCGGCGTTCCCTCGCCACTGTTCGAACGCTTCCTCCCAGGCCCCTTCCTCGAGGAACGCCTGGAGTTCCTCGCGTCGATAATCGATGTCGGTTGGGTCGCCGGCGATGGTTGCGTCTTCGTATTCGTTGGGATCGACGTACGTGAGCGTCGGTGGCTCCGGGGGTTCGACCTCGAGTGACATGGCCGGTGATATGGTCGGGGAGCGAATAAGCGTTGATCTATACTCGGCCACTCACCGCCTTCCGAACGCTCATTCCACTGCAGGTCCTCGAACAGGTATGGACTACGATGCGGTTATCTTCGACGTAGACGGGACGCTCGTGCGGGGCGAATGCCTCCTGCCGGGGGCACCCGAGGGACTTCGTGCGGTGACGGACGCCGGCTGTCAGCGACTGCTGTTTTCGAACAACCCGACACGGGGAGCGCCACACTACCGGGACCGGCTTGGCGCCCACGGCGTCGACGTCGATCCCGAGAACGTGTTGACCTCCGCAACGGTGTCGGCGTCGTATCTGGCCGAACACCATCCAACCGACCCGATCTATCTCGTTGGCGAGGCCAGACTCGCGTCGATTCTCGAGGCGGCCGGTCTGGAACTCACGGACGATCCGTCGACGGCAGCTGTCGTCCTCGGCTCGATCGATCGTGACGTCACCTACGACGACCTCGGGGCGGCGATTCCAGCGCTCGAGGGCGACGGAGCTTTTTATGGCACTGACCCGGACGTGACAATCCCCACGGCCGAGGGAATGAGTCCGGGGTCGGGGGCGATCATCGCAGCGCTCGAGGCCATGGCCGGGCGCTCTGTCGATGCAATGCTTGGCAAACCCTCCACGGTGGCTGCGGAGGCCGCCCTCGATCGGCTTGGCGTGCCTGCAGAACGGGTGTTGATGATCGGCGACCGGCTCAACACCGACGTCGAACTCGGGCGGCGCGCGGGAATGGCGACGGCGCTGGTGACGACAGGCGTGATGGGACGTGCGGATATCGAGCCCGGAGCGGAGCCGACGTACGTCTTCGACTCGCTCGCGGAGCTCGCGGACGTCCTCGAGTGAGGGGCTATCGAGTGAGAAGCCGTTACGTGTAAAAACAGCGGCTACAGTTCCCCGGTTTGGGCCCGTGTGCGACACTTGGCGGCGCGTTCGCGAATCTGTTCTCGTTCGTCGGCCGATTTGTTCTCGAGATGGTGGTACACAAGCCCCATCCGATGGTTCGCCTGCAA
>PUKM01000008.1 GCA_003552325.1 Natrialbaceae archaeon
CACGGGCGTCTCGACACCGCCCCCCATCCGTTCATGTCTGGCAACCAGTTCGACGCTCGGGTGACGACCCGGTTCCGCGAGGACGACCCCCTCGACGCCCTGACGGCGACTATCCACGAGTACGGCCACGCCAGTTACCAGCTCGGCCTGCCCAAAGACGAGTACGGGACGCCACTGGGTAACTCGCTGTCCTCGGGCGTCCACGAGTCACAGTCACGCTTCTGGGAGAACCACGTCGGGCGCACCAGACCGTTCTGGGAACTGTTCCTCCCGACGATGAAAGCCCACTTCCCCCACCTCGAGGACGTCACCGTCGACGAAGCGTACGCGGCGGCCAACCGGATTTACACGGACAATCTCATCCGCGTCGAGGCGGACGAACTCACCTATCACCTCCACATCATCCTCCGGTGTGAGATCGACCGGGCCTTCGTCGAGGGCGACCTCGACGTCGAGGACATCCCCGAAGTCTGGAACGACAAGATGGAGGAGTACCTCGGTATTCGCCCGGACACCGACACCGATGGCTGTCTCCAGGACACCCACTGGTCGTACGGCTTTGCGGCCTTCCAGGGCTACACCGTCGGCAGCGTCCTGGCGGCCCAACTCGACGCCGCGATGCGTGCGGATCTGGACGAAGATGTCGACGACCTCATCCGGAACGGCGAGTTCGATCCACTCCGTGACTGGATGACCGAGAACGTCCACCGTCACGGCCAGCGGTACCCGGATGAAGAGCTCATCGAGCGTGCGACCGGCGAACCGCTCACTGCCGAGTACTTCCTCGAGTACGTCGACGAGAAGTTCGCCGACCTCTACTCGCTCTGAGCGTGTCGTAGGCGCGTTCTCGAGCGGTTCGGTAACCGATCCTAAGAGACGCAGTTACAAGCGGCTCGTCGTCTGTCCGAAGGACGCCACACGCCGCTGTCTGAATAGTGTGTCTCTCCCGTGTACCACCGCTCTACAGACATATTTGTACGAATTGACCGCTACCGCGACGGCCTCAGTAGCCGAGCGCTTCCCGGATGAGGACGACTGTCGTCCGTCCCTCTTCGAGTTCCTGGCGGAAGATCAGCTGTTTGGCGATAGCGCTCTCGACACCGTAGGCGTCCTTTGCCCGCTCGTTCTCTAACGGATACGCGACGGATTCCAGGCGCTCGAGTGCGGCATCGAGATCGTCGACGATTTTGTTCACACCGCTCACGATAATGACGTTCTCGGCAGCGAAGGGGTAGGCCCCGATCCGGCTTCCGGAACGGTCGGCTGCGACCAGCTCACCGGTCTGTGCGATCGCGTTGATCCCGCCGAGGAAATACGCAGCCGTCTGGGATTCGCGGCGTGCGGCCTGTCGCTCGGCATCGTCATCGATGCTCCAGATTTCGTCCGGAAGGCTCTCCCACTCGTGGTCTCCCTCACTCAGGTACGTCGTGAACCCGATCTCCTCGAGGGTTGTCGAGTGACCGTTCATCACCGAGGCCCCTGCGGGAATCTGTGAGGTGATCGTTTCGAGTGCGTCCTCGCCACTCTCAGCGACGACCACAGTGAAGCCATTGGCCTCGAGATTTGCAACCGACTCCTCGATGATGTCGTCGTCGGGAAGTTCGTCGAGTGATGCGTCGATTTCGGTTTTGTCTGCGTAATTAGATTTCTGTGACATGATGGTTGTCGAATCGTTCGTGTACACCAACTAATGGCATGAGAACCACATAAGTGCCCGCGGACACCGATGTCGGGTAGTAACACGGGAGTCACTTCCCATACCCCCTATTTTGTATCACCACATCGGCATGAACTGATGGCCTGTGATTCAGTATATACCCCAAACGTGGGCGCGATCGGGTCCGAAAAAACGTGTCTGGCCGCGCTCGAGCGACTAGATCATGTGTGAGAGCAAGAGCGTGGCCAGCCCGAAGTAGATCACCAGGGCCGTCACGTCCTTGACCGTCGTCACGAGCGGGTCGGAGACCGCGGCGGGGTCGTAGCCGAGTTTGTGGGCGATCCACGGGATGACGTAGCCAACAGTGCTCGCGATGGTACAGACGGCGACCAGCGAGACGAACAGCACGCCACTAACGGTCAGCACGTCGCCTTGAGTCGCGATCGGGTCCTCGAGGCCGCGAACGTATAACAGGTAGAGGTAGGCGGCCGTGGCACCGATGGCACCGATGATCGTCCCGATCGTCAAACCGACGCCGGCCTCGCGTTTGAAGTGATTGATCGCGTTGCGGTCGTCGATGTGGCCGACGGCCAGTCCGCGAACGAAGATGGTCGAAGCCTGGGTCCCGACGTTTCCACCCATGTCCATGATCACGGGGATGAAAAAGCCGAGCACGATGATGGCCTCGAGCGTTTCCTCGAAGCCTTCGATGACGAGCCCGGCCATGAGACCGCCACCGAGGGCGACGAGCAGCCACGGCAGGCGGAGCCGAAGGATCTTGGCGACAGAACCCTCGAGGATCGCCTGGCTACGGCTGGTTTCACCGTCCGCAAAAGAGAAGCCAGCGCTTTTCATGATGTCCTCGGTCGCCTCCTCTTCGACGACGTCGAGCATCTCTTCGGTACGGATGATGCCCACCATTCGGCCGTCGTCGTCGACGACGGGGAGTGCCGGGAAGTCCGAATCCGCGATTTCTCGAGCGGCGAGTTCCGGATCCGCGCCCTCGTGGATCGTCAGGAGGTCAGTAGCCATATGATCGCTGACGAGGCTGTCTTCGGGGGCGTTCAGCAGTTCCCGCAGGGACATGACGCCGACGAGTGTGTCGTCCTCGTCGACGATGTAGAGGTAGTAGACCGTCTTTTCGTCGTCGTCGGGCGAGAACGCACGGAAGCGGTCGATGGCCATCCCAACGAACGTGTCATCGAGCACCGTGACGTACTCCTCATCCGTCACTTCACCGACTTCGTCGGCGTGAAACTCGACCCCACCGTCGGGGAGAACGAACTTATCCCCCATACACTTCACCACGGATATGTGA
>PUKM01000098.1 GCA_003552325.1 Natrialbaceae archaeon
CGCCTCGCCGAGTACGGCGAAGCCGTCGAGAACGGCGTCATTATCGTCGTCGATGGTGAACGGGGGAGAAACGCGTTCAGGGCCGCAACCGGGACTGACGCCATGGGGTTCGCACGGAACGCGATGAGCAACGAGAGCCACATCGATCGGTCGCTGACAGCAGGAACGTGTCCCGACGCCGGCCACTCGAGTGTGGACGACCACGCCGTCCAGTTCATTTTTGCGTTCGCCGAGGCGCAAAACGAGGAGGTCGGTGGCCGCTATGCAGACGGAGACGTGATCCACGCCTACGCACAGTGTGCCTGCGGCGCTGCCTACTCCGATCGATGGACGGCCGAGACGTCGGATTGAGGCGTTGATCAGAGGGGATTACTCGAGTAACTCGATATCGTCGTCACCGTGAGGGACCGCACAGAGGAACGCGCCTTCTTCGTTGCTCTCGTTTCGGTACCAGTGGACTGCTCCAGCGGGGATCAACAGTGAGTCCCCCGCGTCGACCTCGTACTCGTCGTCCTCGAGGCCGACCGTGTACGTTCCCTCGAGCACGTACTGGACGTGTTCGACGGCGTTCGTATGTCGTGGGACCGTCGTTCCGGGTTCGAGAACGAATCGACGGATCGCGAAGTTGGGTGCCCCCTCGTCTGCACCGATGAGGACGCCCTTCGAAAGTCCCGGTGCCGCGTCGACGGGATCATACGAGATGGCGTCACTCGAGCGGACGACACCCTTTGGTTCGTCTGCAACGTCGGATTCAGCGTGTGAATCGGTCATACAAAGTTCTGTGTGAGGGGTGACCAAAACGGTAGTGGTCAGTTCGGATCGAAACACTATAACAGACCGAACGGTCTCCAAGACCCGGGTTCGAGGTGAAACAGTGGTGTGTGTCCATCCGATCCACCCATACGAACCCGCCTTGAGTGGATGGGTATCGAATGTCGGAATGCCGGTGAAGAAACGGAACGAAGGGAGAGACCCCTTCATTTCATGTGGAGAGACCGGTTGCTCTCGAGTGATAAATACTGCAGTCAAGAATCGATACCTACCGAATTTGCCTAATTACAGGCGTTCGACGTTGGTCGCGCGTGGGCCTTTTGGGGCCTGCTCGATGTCGAACTCGATTTCCTGGCCTTCTTCCAGGTCAGGGCCGCCGACGTCTTCCATGTGGAAGAAAACGTCTTCGTCCGCGTCCTCAGTGTCGATAAATCCGTAGCCGCCAGTGTCGTTGAAGAAATCAACGGTTCCTTTCGCCATTGCCTTTGCATTGGGGCCGCGCGTACGCATAATCGTTGCGATGTGATGTTGATATAACGGTGCGATTTGCCACCAAGTCACTGGTGTATGGTGACTCCAGGAGTGCGTTTCTGAAGGGGATGCTACGGTTCGTCCTCGAGTTGGATCGCCACTATCGAGATGAAGAACACGATCATAAACAGCGCGAAGCCGACGACGATTCCGAGAAACCCACCACTGGTTGGGGAAATCGGTGTAAAAAGTGAAACGACGAGCAACGAAACGAGAAAGACGATGATCGTCAGTACCCCCATCGCGTAGTAAAAGCCCCTATCGCTCTCGAGGTAGCCCCAAAGGCCATCCCAGATCGGCGGTTTCGGCATCGTCTATGTGTTGGCTCGAACTGAAAAGAACCGTTCGATACCGGATGCTGTCACGTCGAGGGTTGCGGAGACTGTGACCCGAGTGGCCGGGGGATACCGCATGGGTTGATCCGAGTGGCCGTCCGGACACCGCCCTGGTGTCCGTCAGTACAACAGACTCGAGGTAGCGTGGGCGAACCGTTCAGGGATCCGATCACGGATCACGTCCGGCTGTGTTTCGCCCTCGAGATTGACCAGATACGCACGCCCGGGATCCTCGCCATAGACCCCGTGGAAATCGTATACGAAGCCGTAGATTGAGACGTGTTCGGGGACATCGGGAGACGCCCGAAGGAATGACGCCTGGTGGTCGACGTTGTATTCGACGAGTTGGTTGACCCGTTTCCACTCCGTAAGGGGTTCTTCCCCTTCTGTCTCGTCGTCTCCCGATCCAGTCTCATTACTCGAGCCAGTCGAATCAATCGAGTCGCTCGAGTCAGTCGGATCGTCGATCAATTCACTCTCGAGCCCGGCTTCGACCACCGGGACGAGCATGTCGACCCACTTTGTGACGCCCTGTGGCCCGGGTGGGTCATCGCCCATCGCGACGTTGTAGGCGGCGGTCACCGCCCCACACCCGGTGTGTCCAACGACCGCTATCGCTTCAGTATCCGTAAAATGAAGGGGATAAAGCAGACTCCCATCGACAATTTTCGAGCCGTTGTGATCGTCCCAGGCCTGGTTTCCGATGTTACTGGGCGTGAACACACGCCCTGGTCGTTGAGTTGCCCACATTCCTTCCTGGGGGACTCGAGAGTCTGCACAACAGATGGTGACGACCGCGGGCTGTTGTGCCTCTTGCACCGGATCGAAGTAATTGCCCGGAAGGTTCTCGACGTGTGTCTCGTTCCCTTCGAGTAGTTCCTCGAGGACTGGATCGTGATCTGTTGATCCTTCGGAAGGCGTGTCCGCTCGAGTCGGTGAACGATCGTTTGTCATGGTTCGTATCCACGTCTGGAATCGACTAAGTGTTATCATTGGTGCAGGGTTTGGTCAGGGACCAGCTGATGCACGGGTGAGGATGGAGACGAAACACGAGTCGGGTGAGGAGAGCCCTCGAGAGGAGCATGATGAAGAGAGAGCGTATACAGAAAATTGGAGAAAGGAGCGTCTGTTAGCACGAGATACCGAGAATCACGAGATACCGAGAGGATCATAAAACGAGAGCACAGCCTTCGGCAGATCATGCGGATGACACCGATGAGGAGTATGAAGAACCAGTGTGGCCACTGTGAGCAAACCGATGGGGAGAGTGAACCGTGAGATGACCGTGAGGAGAATGGTGTGATAGTAATTGTCAACCGATGTGGAAGCCCCCCACCCCTTCATTTCCGGTGGAACACACCGAGAGAGGGAGGGGGTGAGAGCGACTAATAGAACGGCAACATTTATTACCTGTCTGTATAAATTGGTCCGTAGCCTCGAGAAAAAGAATAAGTTACTAGGTGAGTTGGTTTTAGTTACTAGAGACTACTAGAGCAACCGTCGTATAGGAAATGAGTTACTAGAACATCCGTATCCCTCGAATTCACGACTCTCGAGTAACCCTCCCTTTCGTTTCCGCCAATTCTGCCCCTTGCCGACTCACTTCATCCGTCTGATCGCACGGACACCTTCGTTATTCTCCACCTGAAATGAAGGGGTGGGGGTGCGGGAATCTCTTGGATACTAAGCACAACAGTCAGAATAATACCACTACTCACTCGAAAATTGTGGTTGGTGTTCTATAACTCTGGAGCATCTCCTCCCGAATGAGCCCAACACCCCTCCATTTCCACTGGAGAATAGTAACACCTCAGTGGTAGTTCTTCCCAGCCTGACACCTAAACACTGTTCATATTACACGTCTCACGTTTCCAGGGTTCTCGAATACTCCATGCTGAACCCCGGTATCTCTTTGCTCTCCGGCCGAAAACTCATCCTATATGCACGACGACCGCTCACGCGAACTCTACGACCGGGCCCTTTCAGTCATGCCCGGCGGCGTCAACTCGGCCGTTCGAGCCGCAATCGAGCCCTACCCATTTTTCGTTCAAAAGGGTGATGGCGGCCACGTTATCGATGCCGACGGTAACCGGCTCGTCGACTGGGTCATGGGACTGGGTCCGTTACTGCTAGGCCACGACCTTCCGGAATCCGTCCAGGCCGCAGTTCAACGACACGCCAGTCAGGGTCCGATGTACGGTACCCCGACCGAGGTCGAAGTCGATCTCGCCGAGTTCGTCGTGCGTCACGTCCCGAGCGTCGAAAAAATCCGATTTGTCAATTCAGGCACCGAAGCGACGGTATCGGCTGTCCGGCTCGCACGTGGGACGACCGGGCGAAACAAGATCGTGATCATGCAAGGGGGCTATCACGGGGCCCAGGAATCGACACTCGTGGAAGGCGACGCCGAGCACCCTGCGCCCTCCTCTGCCGGTATTCCACAGTCGTTTGCCGAACACACCCTTCCAGTTCCGTTCAATGACGAGGATGCCATGCGTACAGTCTTCGACGAACACGGTGATGACATCGCGGGTATCCTCGTCGAACCCATCCTCGCAAACTACGGTATCGTCCACCCCGATGAGGGCTACCTCGAGTGCCTGCGTGAGATCACAACCGAACACGACGCACTCCTCATGTTTGACGAGGTCATCACGGGCTTCCGCGTGGGCGGGCTCGGGTGTGCACAACAACACTTCGGTATCACGCCGGACATCACGACGTTCGGAAAGATCATCGGTGGTGGGTTTCCGGTTGGGGCTATCGGTGGCCGCGCCGAACTGATCGAACAGTTCGCCCCTACCGGAGAGGTCTTCCAGGCAGGGACCTTTTCGGGCCACCCGGTCACGATGGCTGCTGGACTCGAAACGCTCACGTTCGCCGCCGAAAATGACGTCTACGATCACGTTAACACCTTGGGTGAACGACTCCAAAGCGGACTCACTGATATCCTCGAGGACCAGGCTCCCGCCTACACCGTAGTGGGTTCTGACAGTATGTTCAAAGTCATTTTCACGCGTGATGGCCCATCCAGCCAGGCCCTCGAGGACGGGCAGCCGTGTTCGAACGGCTGTCGACAACGGGCGGATTGCCCGCGGTATGGAACCTGTCCGAAGAACGCTGGCGACGTGATGGACGCCGAAACCGAGCGCTGGCGGCGAATTTTCTGGGGGAAGATGCGTGAACAGGGGGTGTTCCTCTCGCAGAACCAGTTCGAGAGCCAGTTCGTCAGTTACAGCCACACGGAGGAGGACGTCGAGGAGACACTCGAGGCGTACAAACACGCGCTATAAGTGTCTGGCACACCCCGCCGGTGGGCCGTCACGCCCGATCGTCGATACTCGCAGGTGGTGTGAAAGACCCAAACGTTGATACGTACAGCCAATGGCTTTTCTGGTGGCCACGATGGGGGTGGCCACCTGGGAATACAGGGTGACGGCTGACATACTGTGTCAGTGCGTGTAAGCGGTGCTGTCACCGGTTCTGGGTCTTTTCGACACTCACTTCGCCCACGATTTTATAACCCATTGGGTATCGAACACGGTTCGTCAACCCTATGGACGGCCACCAATGAGTACAGAAGCAATGACGAACTGGCGGTCGATCTTCGGCCACGACGAACCCTACGACGAGCAAATCGACGGGATCGAAACGGCGATCGATACCGCCGATTCCGGTGGGTACACCGTGATCGAAGGCGCCTGTGGGACGGGGAAAACGATGATCGCGCTCACGGCTGGAATTGACCGCGTTCGGGATCCAAACAGTCCGTACGAGCGTGTTTTCGTGTTGACCAGTGTCAAACAACAGCTTCGCCAGTTCGAAACCGACCTCGAGCGAATAAACGAGCACCTCCCGGACGAGTGGGATCCAGTTTCGGGACTCACGCTCGTCGGTAAATCCGACGTCTGCCCGTATAACCGCGAAGGGGCTGGTGGGATTACCGACGAAAACGTCTACGATCGGTGTGAGACACTGCGTGAACGCACTCGAGGATTGTCTGGTGAAGGTGGATCGACGACAGCCGCAACGCTCACGTCACAGGCCCGTAGTCACCAGGTAGGCCTCGCTGATAGTGGTTTTCCCACTGGCTCCAGTGGAAACGAAGGGGGTGGCGTCTCGGAGAGGGATGATCACCAGCCACACTCGCCTCGAGCGACACACACCCGCGGTCGATTTCTCGAAACCGCAGGGGAAACAAGTCCGTACTCACGGTCGATTCCAGCGTACGACGATGGTGGCCCTGCCGGGAGCGAAGTCGAGTTCTGTCCGTTCTACGCTCAATATCTCGAGGACCTTCCAGATGAGGGAAGCGAGGGGGACGCGCTCGAGGCAGTCCCATTTGACGTCACCAGCACGGGACTACTCACGACTGAAGATCTCGTGAGCCACTCCGTTCGACACGGAACCTGCCCGCACTCGGTCATGGGTGCTGTCCTCAGTCATGTCGAGGTTGTCATCGGAAACTACTACCACGCGTTCGATCCGCTGACGACCGCCGCCTTTACCGGCGCGTTGCTCGATGAATCGACGTTCCTGGTCTGTGACGAAGCACACATGCTCGAGCCACGTGTTCGTGACCTGGTCAGCGACGGGGTGACAGAGACCACCCTCAGGGACGGCGAAACGGAACTCTCACGGGTCCTCCAGCCGGTTCGGTTTGCCCAGGACGGACGGGAAACACAGGGTGGATCGAAAACCGCGGATGCCGATCTCGTCCGTGGTGAACTCCAGGAGACGGACGTCTCTATCGAGGAACTCGAGCGGACCCTCGAGTTTATTCAAGACCTTCGAGGGGAACTCGACCGACGCATTCGCGCCCATCTCGAGCGAACACACCCTGGCTGGCAGTCGGACCTCACGGCACTCGATGATGCTGAAATCCCGCTTCGTGATCCCACCGAACCGACACCGGATGCGATATCGACGTGGGCGACAGAACGTGGATACAGTGACGCGATATGGGTTCGAGCCGAAGCCGTGGGGGCGGTGGTCGAACGAATCCTCAACGAAGCTGAAGACGAAGAGAAAACCCGGGCCTTACCGGCTATTGGCCGGCTTCTAGGGGCGTGGTATCGTCGCGACCATACGACGAACTTCCGTGAAATCGAACTCGAGCGAACCTGGGACGAGATGGAGCCAGCGGACTCCTGGAGACGGGCCTACACTGCACGCATGACGGTTCATAATTGCGTCCCGAGCGATGCAATCGGCTCTCGACTGGCGGCGTTCGGCGGTGGGATTCTGATGAGTGCGACACTCGAGCCGATGGATGCCTTTACCGAAGTGACGGGGCTCGAGTACCTCGCCAGTGAAGAAGACAGGCCAGTCGTCGAGCGACGGTACGGATTACATTTTCCAGCCGAAAACCGGGAGAGCTTCGCGGTTTCGCTACCAAAATTCACGTACGGAAATCGGGGCTCACCCGGGGAGGAGACCGAAACCCGTCGACTGTACGCCGATGCACTCGAGTCGGTTGCTGGGTTACCGGGCAATGTGCTCGTTGGAATGCCGAGCTACGGCGAAGCGGAGTGGGCAGCCGACGTTCTCGAGGAGCGCCTCGAGGGTGAGAAACCGGTGTTACTCGACACTTCGAGTAGCGATGGGGAGACCCAATCGCTCAAAGACGAGTTCTTCGCCGGGGAAGGAAAGGTCCTGGTCACGAGCCTCCGTGGGACGTTGACAGAGGGGGTCGATTATAGTGGCGATCGTTTGACGGCAGCTGCTATCTGTGGCGTCCCCATCGTCAATACGGCTAGCCCCCGGACGAAGGCAGTCCGTCGGGCGTACGATGACGCGTTTGGTGATGGATTCAGGTATGCGTTGACGGTTCCAGCAGTTCGTAAGGCTCGACAGGCGATCGGTCGCGTGATCCGCGGGCCGGAGGACGTGGGTGTTCGGTTGCTCCTCGACGAACGGTACGCCAGAGAGAGTTGGGATTCCGTTCGCGATCTACTGCCCAATAGTGATGCGTTCCAGCCAGTGAGCCCTGATATGCTCGAGTACGGGCTCGAGCGGTTCCGGCGTCGATGCGAGATCTCTGACAGTGTGTAGTACCGTCGAACTGGTGGATGGTGGTTCTACCCGGTCGGTCGTTCGGAGTCGTAATTATACTCCTGGACTGGATCGGTGACGCCTTCAGTTCGAGAACCGACCCACGAACCGAGTGCGAGGCCGTAGACGAGGTGGGCTGCGTGAAAGAGCGCCAGTTCGTCGGTCTCGAGCCGTACCTCGAGCAACTTCCCGAGCATAATCTCAGACCCAATGGCCGAGAGAACCATCCCGTAGACACTTCCCCAGAGGAGCCCTCGTTGCTCTGGTTCGAACGTGTCTTCGGCTTCGAGGCGCGCAAACAGGAACGCGAAGGCGGTGCCTGCGCTGGTCCCGTATCCCAGATGTAACAGGAGACCCACAGCGGGATGGTCTTCGGGTTCCTCGCCGGAGACGTATCGAGCCCACGCATTTGCCGAGGGTGGGAGGGATCGCACGATCGGTAACCTGAACGCGGTCATAATCAACGTAGCAACCAGTCCGGCCTGGACGCCCCGAACGATCGTTTCGACCCGTGACGGATCTTCGTCCGAGTTGTCGGCTATCGTTCGTGATTCGAAAAATCGGCTAGACATACCGATCACTCGCTGTCGACTCCCCTAACAGTTGGTCAGGCACATGTCGGGTCGACTTGAAGAGAACCCCCTGTTATTCGCGAACAGTAACGGCTCGTCACAGGCGTCACGAGAACGAACGGCTACGAATCGAACGTTTCCGTCCACGCCTCGAGCAGTGCAGGGACGTCGGTTCGACGTGTTTCGTAATCCAGTGTCGAGACGTCTGCAGGCTCCCAGGCGTACTCCTGGTAGGCCCGGTGGTCGTCTTCAAATTCGAGGCCGTCGATCGAGCGGGCGGGATACTGCCCGAGTCGAGGGGCGATCGCGGCTTGCGCGGTCTCGGTGAGTGTAAACTCGAGAAACGAATAGGCTAGATCGAGGTTGAGTGCGTTGTCGAAAATCGCCATAAAGTACGGTTCGGCGTAACTCTCGCCGTCGAAGTACGTCACCTGATAGGCCTCTGGAACCTCGTCGTAGCCGTTTTCATCGTCGTTGTCGTCGCTCCCACCGCCATCATCGTCGTCTTCGAGTGGATCTGTGGTGGTCTCGTTATCGGCTTTGGCTGGGTCCGTATCGGGTTCACTGGGTGGTGCCGTTTCGTTCCCCTCCCGTTCTTCGGCCGCTGGATCCGGCCCAATTTTGGAGTCGATGGCCGCGAGGGCGTCGCCCGCGTACGCGACCGCGATTGGCCGTTCCTCGTCCTGATAGGCTGTCAGTACCTCTTCCCACGACGCTCGGCGATCGAGGCCATTGTCCTCGAGTGCGTCCCATTGCCCGAGTGCGCCGTCCGACCCCTCGCGGTCGTACAAGTAACTCAGGAGGGCCTGTCCGCGTCCGCCGCCGGTCGGTGACGGTGTGATGACCGCATCTTCGTAGTCAGCGTCGAGCAGATCCTCGAAATCACCTGGTACCTCCGTCAGCTCACTGTTACACAGCAGACACGAGTAGTGAGTACTGACTGGGAGTAATCGGCCATCTGGGTCGTCGATCCCGAGACCTGGTCGGACGTTCGCTGCGTTGTCGATGCGATCGAGATTGAGTGTCCGAAACAGTCGCTCATCCTCGAGGTGCTCGTCGACGGCCTCGAGATCAGCCGGTCGAAGCCCGACGTAGGCGTCCACCTCGGGGAGAAACCCGCGTTGCTCGCGTTCGATATAGTGGTCGACCCCGGTTGCTGGCAGTACCCACTCGACGGTCGCGTCGTCGTACTCGTCTTCGAACGCCTCCTTCAGCCAGACGGACGCCGATTCTTCGTCGGTGACGAACGCTTCAGTCGTTGCGATCCGGAGCGTGCCCTCGTCTGTGGGGTCTTCGGGTTCGTCGTTTTCACCCGGTTCCTGGGGCTCAGGTTCGGGCTCTTCCCTGGACGCACAGCCGGCCAGGGGTACCATCCCGGCGGCTGCTGTGGTGAGCATCACACCCCGCTTGAGGTACGTCCGCCGGTCGAGTGTCATACGCGACACTAACTGGTGAACCTGCTTAAACACCGTGGCGTGTACACGCGGAGTCGGTCGGACGGATCGGGTCATCACCGCAAAGGGTGAAACCGCGGCCGGTACGGCCAAACCTGGGACCGTTTTCCAGCAGGAACAGAACAGGAATGTGTTTATGTACTTTCACAATGTAGGTTGAACAATGGGGCCGTTCCTTCGGGCGATGGTGATCCCGTTTTTCGTCGCGCTCTTCCCGACAGTGTGGTACGTTAATCGCAATCTGACGACTGAGCGGCTCCCACCTGCCGTTGAACCTACCACAGAACTGATCACCGTTGCTCTCGGTGGGGCGGTTGTGGGCTCGCTTGTGTTCGCTGCGGCCGTCGCACGATTGTCGGGCCACCGTCTCGAGAACGAATCACACGCAGTACCGTACCGTCAGCGGGTATTACAGCCAGATGGGACTGCCCTCGTGGTCTTCTTTTCGTTCATATTCGTCTCTTTCATCTGGGCACTTACCGAGATGGCCGGATTCGGGCCAGCATGGCTTGGCGAACTCCTCCAACTCCTCCTTACGCCGCTCGCTATCCCGCTCTTGCTCTTCACGCCGCTTGCAATCCACTTTCACTGGGCAGTGATCGGTGGGCTCGTCCTTTGTGTCCTTTGGATGTCCCTTCTGGGAACAATTCTTTCGGACATCCTTCACCGTCGGTCACTTCCACTTCCCACTCCATAATCCCCGCCAGTACCAGTCCCGACCTCCATTTCATACTCCAGTCGCCGTGTCACTGTCCGCGTCGATACCAGACCCTCCGGTCAGTCGGCGAGTCGAGAGCGAACGAAGCGGTTCCGATGGGGCTCCCGTCTTCCGTCGCCGGTCCTCAGAACTCTTCTGGGGGTGGAGCCACCCCATCGTCTGCGTCACCCTCGAGGTCGAACTCCGCGCGAACCTCTCGGATCCGGTCACGGATATCGGCGGCCAATTCGAACTCGAGGTTCGAGGCGGCCTCGGCCATCCGATCTTCGAGGTCGGCGACGTACCTGGCGGCGTCGGATTCGTCCTCGAGGTCGGTGCTGGCAACGCTCGAGGTGTCTGTTTTGCTGCCGGGGAGGTTCGTCTCGCCGACGGCCTTTTCGATCGTCATCGGCTCGTGGCCGTGTTCGTCGTTGAACGCCGTCTGGATCTCGCGACGACGTTGTGTCTCGTCGATCGCCGATTCCATGGCGTTCGAGACCTCGTCGGCGTACAGCACGACCTCCCCGTTGACGTTTCGGGCGGCCCGTCCCATCGTCTGGACGAGCGTCGTCTCACTTCGGAGAAAGCCCTCCTGGTCGGCGTCCAGGATGGCCACCAGGCTCACCTCGGGAATGTCGAGTCCTTCACGAAGGAGGTTGATTCCGACCAGGACGTCGATCTCGCCCAGTCTGAGCGACCGGACGATCTCGTGACGCTCGAGGGTGTCCGTCTCGTCGTGCATGTAGGCGACGTCGATGCCGGCTTCCTCGAGGTACTCCGTGAGGTCTTCGGCCATGCGTTTGGTGAGCGTCGTCACGAGCGTGCGTTCGTCGCGCTCGATTCGAGCGTCGATCCGGTCCATCAGGTCCTCGACCTGGCCAGTTGCGGGCGAGACGTCTATTTCCGGGTCGACCAGGTAGGTCGGTCGAACGATCTGTTCGACGATCTGATCACTTTCCTCGCGCTCGTAATCACTTGGGGTTGCCGAGACGTAGAGTGTGCGGTCCGTGCGTTCCTCGAACTCCTCGAACGTCAGTGGACGGTTATCGTAGCTCGTCGGGAGCCGGAACCCGTTCTCGACCAGCGAATCTTTTCTCGATTTGTCCCCAGCGTACTGGCCACGAACCTGTGGCAGGGTGACGTGGGACTCATCGACTACCGTCAGGAAGTCATCAGGGAAGTAATCGAGCAGCGTGTAGGGAGTGTCCCCAGGTTCTCTGTCGTCGAGATAGACCGAGTAGTTCTCGATGCCCGAGCAGTAGCCTGTCTCCTGGATCATCTCGAGGTCGAACGTCGTTCGTTCCTCGATTCGCTGGGCGGCAATGAGATCGCCCGTGCGTTCGAAGTACGAAATCCGTGACTCGAGGTCCTCGCGGATTTCGTCGACGGCACGCTCGAGGCGTTCTTCTGGGAGCGAGTAGTGCTCTGCGGGGTGGACCAACACCGCGGGTTCGGTGGATTTCACCTCGCCCTCGAGCGGATCGACTTTGAGCATGCGGTCGATTTCGTCTCCCCAGAACTCGACGCGAACGGCATACCGCCCGTACATCGGGAAAATTTCTATGGTGTCACCGCGCACGCGGAACGTGCCGTTAGTGAAGTCGATATCGTTGCGCTCGTAGTTCAGGTCGACGAGACGTTTCAGGAGTTCGTCGCGCCCGACTGCCTCCCCGACCTCGAGGCGCATGGCCATGTCGACGTAGTTTCGGGGGTCACCCAGCCCGTAAATCGCCGAGACGGAGGCGACGACGATCACGTCGTCCCGTGTCAACAGCGAGCGGGTCGCGGAGTGACGGAGGCGGTCGATTTCGTCGTTGATCGAAGCGTCCTTGTCGATGTAGGTGTCCGTCTGTTCGACGTAGGCCTCGGGCTGGTAGTAGTCGTAGTACGAGACGAAGTACTCGACGGCGTTCTCGGGAAACAACGATCGAAACTCCTCGTACAGCTGGGCGGCGAGGGTCTTGTTGTGGGCGATGACCAGCGTCGGTTGCTGAAGTTCCTCGAGCACCCAGGAGACCGTGTTCGTCTTGCCGGAGCCAGTTACCCCAAGCAGGGTCTGGCGGTCGGCTCCGGATTCGAATCCCTCGACGAGTTCGGCGATGGCGTCGGGTTGGTCCCCCGCAGGGTCGAACGGGGCGTCGACTGCAAAGGGCCGTTCAGCCTCGGGGCGATCCGGCTGTAGTGGGCCACTCGTCTCGCTCATACAATGACGTGGGACTCGAGGCACCTAAGGCGCTCGTTCGGCTTTGACCCCAGTGGAAATAGCGACCGAGCACCCCTGGCTCACGATGGCACGCTCGAGGCGGCTACGGGCCTCCAGATGGACAAGATTTTAAGCCAGCGAGGGTAACTGGTGTCCACTATGGGTAAAAAATCGAAGGGCAAGAAAAAGCGTCTTGCCAAACTCGAGAAACAGAACAGCCGCGTTCCGGCCTGGGTGATGCTCAAGACGGATATGGAGGTCACGCGAAACCCGAAACGACGAAACTGGCGGCGTAACGACACTGACGAGTAAGCATGAGTGCCAGTGATTTCGAGGAACGGGTCATCACCGTTCCACTGCGCGATGTGAAGAAACGCCCGAACCACGAGGCTGCGGACTACGCGATGAAACTCATCCGCCAGCACCTCGCGAAACACTTCGCCGTCGACGAAAGCGCGATCAGACTCGACCCATCGATCAACGAGACCGTCTGGGCCCAGAGCCGATCCAACCCGCCACGCAAACTTCGGGTCCGTGCGGCACGGTTCGACGATGCCGGCGAGGCCGTCGTTGAAGCAGAGGTCGCCGACTAACTTGCTTCGCGCCGCATTCGGCGGGTCGTCGTACATTGGCGTCTTCGCTCGTGCGACCGATTCACATCTCATCGTCCGTCCGGACGTCGAGGACGACCTTGTCACCGATATCGCCGACGAACTCGCGGTCGAGGCCATCCAGACGACCGTCGGTGGCTCCTCGACGGTCGGTGCGTTAGCCACGGGTAACGAAAACGGCCTGCTCGTCAGCGCCCGCGTCC
>PUKM01000040.1 GCA_003552325.1 Natrialbaceae archaeon
ATCGACCAGCCTGACCTCCTCGTCCTCGCCCAGTGGGGCATTGCCTTCCTCGTGTTCGTGTTCAGCACCCGCATCGACCTCGGCGATTTGCAGTCGGTGCTCCGTGAAGGCGAAGTGGCAGCCATGACGCAGTTGCTCGTCGTCGCCCCCATCGCCTTCGGCGTTGGCTATTTCCTCGGTGACATCTACGGGTTCGCCGATCCCACCAGAAACGCGATCTACTTCGCCGCCGCCGTCACGCTCAGTTCGACCATCGTCGGTGCCGGCTTGCTCGAGGTCGAGATCAGAAACAACCTGGTTCACGGTCGACTGGCCTCCTCGATCCACTTTTTCGACGATCTGGTCGCGATTGGGCTGCTGTTGATATTGAGCGCCGAACTCGCCGTTGCTGACGCCGTTGCTGCCAATATCGGCTATGGTGTGACGATGATCCTCGTTGGTCTGCTGGTCTACCGCCATGGCTTCCCCCTCCTCGTGAGAGCGGCCGATGGGTCGGATGAACTCGTGTTGATGGGGTCGATTTCGATCCTCATCGCGTTCATGGCGGCCGCCGAACTCGTCGGTGTCTCGGTCGTCATCGGGGCCTTCGCCGCGGGTGTTGCCATCAGAAACGACGAGACGAAAGCGCTGGCGGTAAAAAACGGAATCGACTCGATTCGTGCGTTCTTCGTCGCCATCTTCTTCGTGACCGTCGGCGCACTCGTCTCATTCCCGACGCTCGAGATGGCGGTCATCGCGGGTGCACTCATCGCACTGGTGTTGCTCGTCAACCCGGTCGTGCTCATGCTGTCGTTCATTTACGAGGGGTACGATACGCGAACGGCCTTCTTCGCCGGGGCTGGACTGAATCAGGTAAGTGAGTTCTCACTGATCATTGCTATTCAGGCCGCGCTTGTTACCGACACGATCGCTGACTCGATGTTCGACGCCATTATCCTCGCCGCCGCCGTGACCATGATCGCGACGGCGTTTATCCGACGGTACGAAGAACCACTGTACGCCGCAACCGTCCCGCGGTTCTTTGACGAGCAACGGACCGACCACGTCGACGCGAACAGTCGAGTTGACGAGGGATTCGAGGATCACGTGATCATCCTCGGCTACGGTCGCCAGGGCCGTCGGCTGGTCGAGACGCTCGAGGACCTCGGGCAGCCATACGTCGTCATCGAGAACGACCCGGCGTTACAGAGCCGCCTCGAGACCGAGTGTGCGCAGTTCGTGTTCGGTGACGCCATGTCTACGTACCCCTGGGAAAAAGCCGGGAGTGACACGGCCGGACTCGTGATTTCGACGGTGGATCACGAACCGGTCTCCCGTGCAATTCTGGATCTCGACACGGCCGCTGATCTCGTGCTTCGGACGAGTAACGTGGAGACGGCCGAGGACTTCCTCGAGGCAGGGGCGACGTACGTCTCCGTGCCGAACATTCTTGCAGGCGAACAACTGCTCGAAGTCGTCGAAGGGTTACTCGAGGAGGATACCTCCGGGGAGGCGCTTCGGGAGCAACACTTAGACCAGTTGCTCGAACTCGAGCGGTATGGGTTTGCCAGCCAGCGCGAACGGTACTAGCTGTGGCTGGCCCGATCGGTCAAACTGGGCCCCCGAGGAACTCGTGGACGGCGAGTACGATAGCGATCCCAAAAATGAAACAGATGACCGCGAGTGTCGACTCGAGGGCCACTGCACCGGCTAACCCAACAGCGCCGACAGTCGCGAGGGCGACGCCGATGCCGTACACACTCAGGTTTCGTACCCGTAACAGCACGCCACCGGACTCGAACATACCCCCACTCCGGGCTGCGGGCAAAAAGGCGTTCGGTCATCGACCGGTCGTATCCCACATCGCACACCGAGAAGCGGCCTTTATTAGGCCGTAGCAACGACGACTGCACATGACGATTTACGAAAGCGACCTCCCTGGCGTCGGGAAAAAGTACGAGGTCGAACTGCAGGGTGGGGAACGGTTGGTTGTCGTGACCCACAACACCGGGAAGCGGGAGGTATTCAAGAAACCCACTCCGGATGCAGATGGGGAGAAGTTGTTCACCCTCTCCGATCGGCTCGCACGGCAAGTAGGGACAATCCTCGAGGGAGCGTATTTCCAGCCGGTAAAAAGTGATCGTGTGGAGACGATGCTCTCTGGCGAAACGGCGATGGAGTGGTACAGTCTCGACCGAGGGTCAGCGGTCGCTGGCCAACTACTCGGGGACGCCAACGTTCGCGAACGAACGGGAGCCTCGGTAATTGCCATCCAGCGTGATGAGGAGGTCATCGCCTCGCCGGGGCCGAACGAAAGACTCGAGGCGGGCGATACCCTGGTCGTGATCGGGGACCGCGAAGACTGTCTTGCGTTCGAATCACTCATCAGTGGGAACGGCGGCGAGTGATGATGAAGGGGCAACTGGAGGTGCGACATCGTGATCGGTGAGGCTGCGGCCCTCGAGGCCACCATCGTCCTGACGACGGTCGCAGAAACGGAACTGATCGACCTCGGGATCCTGTTCGCTGCCGTTGCGTTTGGAGGACTCCTCGCGTCGCGAATTAACCAGTCAGTGATCCCGTTTTACATCGTCATCGGGATGCTGTTGAGCCCCTACGTCCTGGGGACGCTGGATTTCCCCGCGATCTTTGGAACGGACCTCGTTCCCCACGGCGAGGCACTCGCGCTGGATGGTCACTCCGAGTTTATCCACCTGGGTGCGGAACTCGGGATCGTCTTCTTGCTCTTCTTCCTGGGCCTCGAGTTCAACATGGATCGACTGCTCGCGGCCCGAAACCGAATCGGGAAGGCCGGGACGGTCGACTTCGTCATCAACTTCGGGGTAGGAATGGCCTTCGGCTGGTTCCTGTTCGGCGAATTTCTGCCCGCGTTCTTGATCGCCGGGATCGTCTACATTTCCTCGAGTGCGATCATTACCAAGTCCCTCATCGACATGGGATGGATCGCTAACGACGAGGCGAACCC
>PUKM01000203.1 GCA_003552325.1 Natrialbaceae archaeon
CCTCGGCTTGCTTTCCGCGCTGGTACTGGCTCGTATCGCCGTGGCGAACGTCGACGGACAACTCGAGCGTGTCGCCCCACCACTCGAGGCGATCACGCATGTCCCGGTTGAGCGCGCGCAGTGGGGTGATGTAGAGGGCGCCGAACCCCTCAGGTCGATCCTGGACGAGGTCGTCGAACACGGGTAACATCGCGGTCTCGGTTTTGCCACTCCCGGTTGGGGCGATCACGAGCGTGTGCTCACCGGCCGAGAGTGGGGGGATCGCCAGCCGCTGTGGGGCTGTCGGCGTCGAAAAGCCGCGTGCTGACAGCGCCTGCTTGACGCTCGAGCCAAGTCTGTCGAAGGCGGCGACGTCCCCGTCGGTCATCGCCGAATCCAGGGCCCGCGAGCGAATAAATGCCGTGTTCGCGGCGGTCGCTGATGAGGGCTGGGCATCTACGAACCATCGATGATGACGCGGTGGTTGGAAATGACTACGTCGGATCGAACGACTGGACGCGCTCGAGCACCTCGGGGACGGCCGTCGCGTAGGTGCCCGCCCGCCGACTCCGCAGGGTTGCGTGGGCGAGTTGCCGGGTCCAGTCGGCGGCGGCGATCGAGCGCACGCCCTCACGAAGCCGGTCGGCACTCGACTGCACACTGGTGAGGTTCCGGACCGATTCCTCGAGGAGCCACCGACCAAGTGGGTCGTCACCGGCGGCCCCGATGGCGGCCTCGAGATCCGCCACTGCTGTCGTGGTGGCCTCGAGGAGTTCGTCCCCAGTCGACGGGATGTCAGCTTCTCGGCCGCCCCACGCCCGGGATTCGGGCACGTCCCCGAATTCCTCGAGCGTTTTCGCGATGACGAGGGCCTGTGTTTGGTCCCGGAGTGCCCGGGCAAACCGCCCCGATTCGTGGGCGTTTTCGGCGGGCCGTTCGGCGTCCCAGATACCCTGCCAGACGCCCAATGCGTAGGTGTTCACGTCGTCCTCGAGTTCGAACGGGGCCTCATCGACGATCGAACCGGTTCGGTCCGCGAGTGATTCGTAGCCCGAATCGAACGCATCGCTCACGTCCCTGCCCTCGAGTGCCTCGGCCTGCCGGGCGGCGGTCTCGAGGTCGAAGCGACCCATTGCAAGGGTTTCCCAGTTGACTGGGTTCGGTTCCTCTCGCTGGATCGTTCGATCGTCGACGCGACTTAGTCGTTCCGCGGCCTGGCCGACCCATTCGTCGACGACTCCGTACTGGACGATGGCCGTGGTGAACGACGCTCCAGTGTAGCTGATCTCGAGGTCGTCACAGATGGCCTCCAGCTCGTCGAGCCGGTCTCGGATAATCTCGCGTGCATCCGCCTCGTCTTCCGTTTCGACGATGATCGACCCCCTGGCGGAGCCACTGTTCGCCATCGCGAGTCGATAGGACTCGAGTGCCTCTTGGCGGTCGCTATCGGTGTCCATCTCGGCTGGAGGATTGCCCTCGAGTGCCTCGACTGTTTGGTCGAGCCGCCGATCGAGCCCTGTGACCTCTGTCTCCTCGGGCACCTCATCAGCCAGTTCCTCGGTTTGCTCGAGGTGGGTATGCGCATCCTCGTACCCAGCTTGGACGACCTCGTCCGGGACGATGAGTGGCTCGTCCACGCAGGGGGTTTCGAGGGCGGCGGTTCGCTCGAGGGCTTCGAGGTCGTCACGACGGCGGATTCGCCGTCGTTGCCAGTATCCGAGGCCGGCCCCGCCGAGGGCGACCGGTACGCTGGCCTTGAGGAGGGCCCGTCTGGAGGGCGACATGCCATGTAATTATCAATTCGCCAGTAAATGTCTTCTGTTGCTTTGTTCGACCGCAGTCCAGAACTGCTCAGACCGCCGCGCCGGGGGTGTACTCCCCGAACTCACCACGCAGGAGGTTACAGATTTCGCCGACCGTCGCCGACGCCTTCACCGCGTCGATGAGGTGTGGCATGAGGTTCTCGTCTTCGCGGGCAGCCTCGCGAAGGGCCTCGAGGGCCGCCTCCGCTGCGTCGTCGTCTCGCTCTTCTCGGACGGCCTCGAGTCGCCGGATCTGACGGCGTTCGTCCTCCTCCGTCACCTCCTGGACGTCCATTTGGGGCTCTTCGTCGACTTCGAACTCGTTGACCCCGACGATGATCCGATCCTTGGTTTCGATCTCGCGTTGGCGATCGAACGCCGTATCTTGGATCTGTCGCTGGACCCACTGCTGTTCGACGGCATCGCGCATGCCGCCGCGCGAGTCGACCTCCTCGAGGATGTCGTACGCGTCGGCTTCGACCTCGTCGGTGAGCGATTCGACGTAGTAACTCCCGGCGAGGGGGTCGACGGTGTCGGCCGCTCCAGATTCGTGGGCGAGGATCTGCTGGGTGCGCAGGGCCGTCCGAACCGACTCCTCCGTGGGGAGGGCGAGGGCTTCGTCCTTGCCGTTGGTGTGGAGACTCTGGGTGCCCCCGAGGACGGCGGCGAGGGCCTGGTAGGCCACCCGGACGACGTTGTTCTCGATCTGTTGGGCGGTGAGCATCGAGCCCGCCGTCTGGGTGTGGAATTTGAGTTGCTTCGATTTGGGATTCTGGGCGTCGAAGCGCTCGTCCATCAGGTCGTGCCACATCCGTCGGGCGGCCCGGAATTTGGCGACCTCCTCGAAGATGTTGTTGTGCCCGTTGAAGAAAAACGAGAGCTGTGGGGCAAACTCGTCGACATCCAGTCCGGCATCGATCGCCGTCTCGACGTACTCGAGGCCGTTCCCGAGGGTAAAGGCGAGTTCCTGGGCGGCGGTCGCACCGGCTTCACGGATGTGGTAGCCCGAGATGGAGATGGTGTTGAATTTCGGGCCCTCCGCCGCGCAGAACTCGAAGATATCCGTGATGATGCGCATCGAGGGCTCCGGCGGGAAAATGTAGGTGTTGCGGGCGATGTACTCCTTGAGAATATCGTTCTGGATGGTTCCCCTGAGTTCGGCCCGGTCGACGCCCTGACGGTCA
>PUKM01000045.1 GCA_003552325.1 Natrialbaceae archaeon
GTCGTCGAAACGGCCCTCAGGGCTGGTGGCGTGCGAGGTGACCCCTCAGTGATCGTCGTTCCCGCACTCGACTGGTTCTACGCGAGCGACGAGTGTGGAACCCAGGAGGGGCGAGCGATGGCGATGACGGGCCTCGAGCGATTGTCCGCACTTGCGTCCAAACAGGACCTGCCGATCATCTGTACGACCGCCGGCACTGCCCTCGAGGAGTGTGTCGACACCATGATGGACACTACGCTCACCTGCCAGTCGACGTCGTTCGGCCCGCGATTTACCGGTGATGGCATCGAGACGGTCGTCTATCGGGTCCCGGGCGGTGTCCAGACCACGTTCGCGTTCTGGCGGGAGGTTCTGGCTGCGCGTCATCCACAGGTGGGTACAGGGACAGCCGAATCCGCGTCACCGACACCAGTGGAGGGTGCCTATGGGGCGGACTAATCCCACCTACCGGATGCACGTTCGTCGACTCGAGCGCGAGTGGCAACCGTACCGTCGGGCGCTTCGTGCTCGTGATCAGCCCCACTTCGACCGCCTGTTCGAGCACGTCGATGCCCACGCGGATGCCGCGAGCTATCTCAACACCACCGATCCGGTACTCCCGGCGCTCATCGCGATCGCCCTCGAGCAGGAAAAGCGAATCGCGACCCTCGAGGATGCACGCGAGAGAGGGGCTGACAGTAGTGACGACGGCTAGTATGGCGTTCACGATCGACTATCTCGAGGACGGTGTGTACGTCTGGTCACTGACTGACGATGGGGCCAGGGCCGAGCGAATTACCGACTATACGCCCACGATGTACGTGCATGCGAGCGCCGACGGCGAGCCCCTGTCAGCGATCCGCCCCCACCTCCAGGGCCATCCCCAGGTTGCGGACCTCTCGAGCGAACGTTGGCGGCCAGGGTGGCGGGCAGACCCGGAACGGGTGCTCCGAGTCGACGTCACTGACATCGAAGCCGTCCAGCCGGTCGCCCGACAGATCCGTGCGTGGGGCGACCGTCCCGACAGCTACCGACTGTTCAACGTCGACTTCAGCCGGGAATTTCGCTTCTGCCTCGAGACCGAACGCGATCCGACGCCGACGCGGGAGCTCTCGTCGCTCTCTCTCGAGATCCCGAAACCGAGCCTGAGCGAGGGTCGCCTCCTGCCGCTGACGATCGGCGACACACGCCTCGAGAGTAGCCTTGACGGTGGCCTCACCGAAGCGCTTGACGTTCTCGAACACCGCCTCGAGGTCGAGGACCCGGACGTACTGGTCATCAATCATAGCGATGTGGTCCCGACGGTGTTCGAGGCGGCTCGCCAGTGTGACCGACCGATACAGCTCGGGCGACTCCCCGGCTATCAGCAACTGGCCGGTCGATCGACCTACGAGAGCTACGGACAGGTCGGGCACTCGCCGGCCCGTTACAACGTCCCCGGACGGGTCCTCGTCGACCGATCGAACACGTTTTTCTGGTCGCAGTCGGGGCTCGCTGGCTCACTCGACCTGGTTCGACGGTCACACAAGCCCTTACAGGAACTCGCCTGGGCCTCCATCGGGAACGTCCTCACGGCGATCCAGATTCGGGTTGCACGCGAGCGGAACGTCCTCGTCCCCTGGAACGCGTGGCGGCCCGAACGGTTCAAATCGATGGCGACGCTCCACGAAGCGGACCGAGGGGGGTTCATCTTCGCTCCCGAGGTGGGTGTTCACGAGGACGTCGCGGAGCTCGATTTTGCCAGCCTCTACCCGAATATCATCGTCACCCGCAACGTCAGCCCCGAAACCGTCTGTTGTGCCTGTCACAGCCACCGCTCGGACGTCCCCGAACTCGGATACAGCATCTGTGACGAGCAGGGATACCTCACCGACGTGCTCGAGCCGATCATCCAGGACCGCCAGGCCTGGAAAGCCGAACTCGCGACGACGGATGACGAGGAACGAACTGCGCACCTCCAGTCGAAATCCGCGGCGTTGAAGTGGATTCTCGTCTCCTGTTTCGGTTATCAGGGCTTTTCGAACGCGAAATTCGGCCGCATCGAGTGTCACGAAGCGATCAACGCGTACGCTCGAGCGATCTTGCTCGAGGCCAAAGCCATCCTCGAGGCCAACGGCTGGCAGGTCGTCCACGGGATCGTCGACAGCCTGTGGGTGACACCACGACCTGGAGACGACCAGACACCACTCGAGACTGTCCGGCAGACAGTCACCGACGCAGTCGGGATTCCACTCGAGTACGATTCGCACTACGACTGGATCGCGTTCGCCCCGTGTCGAGACGAGCGCCGGGGGGCACTCAATCGCTACTTCGGGGCCAGACGGGACGACGATGGAATAACGGTCAAGGGACTCGAGTGTCGCCAGCGCGACACCCCACCCTACGTCCGGGATGCACAACGGGCACTCCTCGAGGTGTTCGACGACACCCGCGACCCGGAACGCGTGTGTCTCGAGGCCAGACGATACATCCGCCGCCTCGAGTCCGGCGACGTCGACCTCGAGAAGCTGTTGATCGAGACGACGCCCTCGAAGTCTCGTGAGGAGTACACCCAGTACACTGCGACGGTAGCCGCGCTCGAACGAGCAAACAGGGTGGGCCTCGAGCAGCATCCGGGTGAGCCACTCACGTACGTCGTCGTCGATGACAGCAAACGCTCAGCCGAACGGGTCGCCCTGAAACACGAACTCGAGGACGTGGATCGCTACGATGTGGCGTACTACCGCGACGCGCTGGTTCGAGCGACGGTGAGCGTCGTCTCGCCCCTCGGCTACAGCCGCCGTGACGTCGACACCGCTCTCGAGGGGGGTGGAGACGTCCCGTTGTCGGTGTTCGAGTAGTGTCCTCGAAGACGGAGTGTGTCCCACGCGCTCGCCAATTTGCTATATCAGTATACGATTTATGGGTCGTGTACGGGCCGCTATGGCGGGCGTTTATGCCGGACCGGGGCGAGCAGGGTCGGGCTCTGGTCCTGAGAC
>PUKM01000111.1 GCA_003552325.1 Natrialbaceae archaeon
CCCTAACCGGTGTGTTCGACAGCGGCCGGTCCGACGGGTCTAACACGGACGAGTTCGTTGCTCGAGGCATGCGCGCGTATCGAATCGCGTACGACGGCCGTGGGTACCACGGATTCCAGCGCCAGCCGACGGTCCCGACCGTCGAAGACGCCCTATTCGATGCGCTCAGAAGCCTGGGGGTACTCGATGCCTCGAGCGCCAAACCTCCCGGGTACGCCGCCGCCGGCCGAACTGACGCTGGTGTGTCGGCGCTCGCACAGACAGTCGCGTTCGACGGACCGGATTGGTTGTCCCCACGGGCGTTCAACGCCGAACTCCCGGCCGATATCCGTGCCTGGGCCAGCGCTGACGTACAGCCTGACTTCCACGCGACGCACCACGCACAGCGACGGACATATACCTACTACCTCCACGCCCCGCCTGAATGGATCGCTGACGAACGGTTGCACGACGCCCTCGAGATCCTGTCCGGTCGACACGACTTTCACAACCTCACGCCTGACGACGAGGGTACGGTTCGCTCCCCACACCTGAGGGCTACCCGAAAGGGGCCGTTTCTCGAGATTCGGGTCGTCGCCGACGGCTTCGCTCGCGAACTCGTCCGACGGCTGGTCTCACTCGCAACGGCGGTCGGCCGCGGTGCCCCACTCGAGCGAATCCATCGCGCCTTCGATGAGGAACCATTGCCAGGTCACGAGGGGATCGCCCCGGCACCACCCGAGCCACTCGTGCTCACCGACGTCACCTATCCCGACTGCTCGTTTCAGGTGGATCAGGCGGCGCTCGAGGTCGCGACCGACATTTTCGAACGCCGACGGGTTGCTGATCTGGTCGGCACGACGGTGATGGCCGAGATTCAGACCGGGCTCGAGAATGCGACACAATAGTTGACAACGGCACAATCAGTGGATGCCGCCGGGATACTCATCCTCCTTTCGGTAGTGGGCGACCACCTTGGCGAACGCCGCGATGTGGAGGCTGACAACGATGATGATAGAGGCGAGGTAAAAGACATGGAGGGCGTCGTCCAGTGGATATCCGTTCTGCAGGAATGCCTGATCGTAGATGTGGACCGTGAGGAGCCAGAACAAGACGTACGTTCCGTGGCTCTGGTGCCACTTCCAGGCTTTTGGGCCCATAAACTGAAAGGTGGCGTTGTGGGAGGTGATCGCCAGAATAATAGCGATCACGACGGCGACGACGGCGCCGAACGCCGGGGCACTCATCCCAACCAGAAAGTCGAGTATGTTCCATCCCATCCGATCGAAGACGTAACCCACGTGGACCAGCGACCAGATGGTAAACCAGATTCCGAGTTCAGATCGCCAGTGGAGCGGAAAGTTGCCGCCGTACCGACGCTTGATCGACGGCCAGAGTTGCGTCAGCGGCCCGATAACGAGGACGACGAACAATAGTACCCAGGGTACCGCAGCAACGACACGCGACACCGAGTAACCGACTCCCCAAAGCAATACTGCGAACACGGCACTGGCGATGAAGACCGTGGCGTGCTGTTTTTTCCGGTTGTATGGATCGACTGACATCGCGTGTTCCCAATAATTTGATTGTAGTATTTAAAACCCACAACCGGTCACTGTCGTCAATAGCCACTGTCGTCGAAACCGGTTTGTACGTCCACTGGGATACCCAGGATAGATGACCGATCTGGGTGACTTCGAATCGTTCGAGGCGAACGATTCGAGCGAGGACACGAGTGAGAGGACGGAACCTGGCGACACGACGACCTCTGCCATCGACGATGAGACCGACGAGTTCGAACGCACCACGCTCGAGCCACCGGCCGTGACCGACGCCGGTATCGGCACTGTCTGTGTCTCACAGGGATTGCGCGTTGCGACCGACGCCGACGAGACGACGCTGCGGGCCTACGTCACGGCGGACAACCGTTCGTCGATCCGTCTGGGGACGTACGTCCTCGCCCGGTATCCCGACGGCGAGCGACTGTTCTGTCAGATCGCCGGCCTCGAGTACGCCCAGCAGTATCACGCCGACGACGCGACCGAGATTCACGCCAAACGGGCGATGCGCGGGGGCGGCTTCGATCCGGAGCAGGAAGCCGACTACAAGTTCGTAGCCGAACTCGAGCCGATCGCCGTCCTGTACGAGGACGAACCGGGCGAGCTCAAACGCCGGATGACCGACCGCGTCCCGAAACCGCAGACGGTGATCAGGGAGGCTACCGATACCGAGGAGATCAAAACGGGCCTCAAAATGCCCGAAGATGGCGTGTTCCTCGGCCATCTCTCCGTCGGTGGGGAGAAAGTTCGAACGAACACCGAACCGCCGACGATCGATTACCGGCTCAAAGACGACTACGAAGCGGGCGACCCGCTCGTCTTCCGCCACACGCTCATCGCCGGGGGGACCGGGTCGGGGAAGACCCACGGCGCGAAGAACATCCTCCGGCAGTATCTCATCGACGAACGGGCATATCCGATGGCAGATGGCCGAACCGTCACCCCCGCCGTCGTCCAGTTCGACCCTCAGGACGAGTACGCCCAGATGCACGACGACAACCCGGACCTCGACGGCGAGTTCGCCCGCCGCCTCGAGCGCGAGGGAATTGCCTACGGCGGTCACGAGGACACGACGGCGTTCGTCCCGAAAGTCGGGACGGCCAGCTACGCCGGCGGACACCACCGAGCCGAACAACTCGAGTTCACGATTCCGTTTTCGATGTGTCGCTCCCGGCCGTGGCTGGTCTCGGGTGGCTCGCTCAACGACAACCAGTACGGTGCGCTCACCTACCTGATTGACCGCTTTTTCACACAGTTCGGAGCCGAGGGCAGCTACCGCGAGTTCAAGGGCTTTCTGGACGACCCAGCCCTTCGTGAGGAACTCGACGAATCGGGCCGGGTCCACGAAGCGACCTACGACGCCGTTCGGCGGCGGGTTTTCGGCTTCGACGACGTCTTCGACCAGGACGCCCGCCC
>PUKM01000246.1 GCA_003552325.1 Natrialbaceae archaeon
ACGCACACGAACTGCTCATCTGCCCAACCGGGAGTGCCAGTGATCACTCCTCGAGCACTCCCGTATACAGCTCGTGTAAGCGGTTACCGACTCGCTCGAGGCTGTGTTCGGCGGCCGTGTTGCGTGCCTGTTCGCCGAGACATTGGCGACGCGCTGGATCTGTGGCCAGTGCCCTGAGGGTGGTCCGAAACTCGGCTTCGGTTCCACAGCACCGACAGTCGTCGCCGTCGGTGTAGAACTCCCGAAAGACCGGGAGGTCTCGAAGCACGACTGGCTTACCACAGGCCATCGCCTCGAGGACGGCGATCCCCTGGTTTTCGGTTTGGGTCGGAAAACAGAAGATGTCGCCGGCGGCAAACGCCTCGCGTTTGTCCTCGACCCACCCCGTGAACGTGACGTTTTCCGGCGAGTTTCGGGTCCACCGACGAACGGCACGACTGGCCTGTGGTCCTGTATCGTATGGGCCAAACCAGACGAACTCGTATGGGAGCGCCTGTGCGAGTCGGCAAAACGTCGACAACCCCTTGCGTTCGAAGACGTTGCCAACGGCGAAGACGACCACGTCATCCGGGTCGAGGCCGAGTTTCGCTCGAGCGGGTTCACGGAGGGCCTCGAACCCCTCGAGTGAGGCGTGGTCGACACCGTTCGTGATTGGCTCGATCGGGGCGGTAACCGGATAGGCCTCGAGGTGGCGTTTCGTCTGTTCACTGGGACACAGCACCAGGTCGGCCTGATTGTAAAACCAGCGAAGATACCGCCCGAGGAGGGGAGCGAGGGTGTCAGCGCCACGAAAGCTGCCCCGAAAGTCCTCTCGAGTGACGTGGGCGTGGACCACGAGTGGGCGGCCTGTGCTGATGGCGTGTCTGGCCACGGCAACCGACCCAGGCCCGATCGTATTGCAGTGGGCGATATCGTACGGTCTGACGGGGCTTTTGCCATCGACTATCCGCCTCCTCGTACTCCCTCGCAGGCCACCGGCCCACGGACTCGTCTGCATCGCTACCCCGTCCTCGAGCAATTCGAGTGCGCGCCGTTGGTGAGCCGTCGACGTGCCGATCCCGCTTCGCTGCAACGGGCCTTCGAGTTCGAGATAGTGGAGCACGCGCACGGTTCGTTTGTGCAGAGAGCGAACCCGGGCAAAGGCGTGTCGATGCTCGAGAATACCGGCCACCCTGTGTCCGGCTCACCAGCAACCACAATAGCCTTACGACCACCGCGGTAATCCGGCCACAATGGGCATCGCAGCCGAGCGAATCGACCGCTTACACGCCCTCGCTCGAGCAGCGGCCGCCGATGGCGAGGACGAGCGGGCCAGGAAGTACGTCCGCCTCGCCCGCCGGGTCGCCGAGCGAAACCGATTGTCACTTCCGCGAGCGTTCAAGCGGTTCACGTGTGACCGGTGTGATGCGTATCTCCGGCCGGGAACCAACGCGCGTGTCAGATTGCAAGACGGCCACGTCGTGATCACCTGTGACTGTGGTCAGCAGGCGCGGTACCCGTACGAGTGATCGCCATTGTCGACTGAACGGCGGCACTCGCCGGTTTCGCGAACATTGAAGACACTCCCGTTCCTCAACTGGTCGTATGGACCAACAGGAACTCCAACGTCGGGCTCACGACCTCGACGTGACAGTATGGGTCGGAAAAAGTGGTATCGACGCCGTCACCGACGAATTGAACACACAACTCGAGAACGAACCGCTGATAAAGGTCAAATTCCTCCGGTCGGCTCGAGCGGGCGAGCCAACTGAGGAAAAAGCCCACTCGCTGGCTGAGCAGGTGAACGCCTCCGTTATCGATACACGCGGACATACCGCGGTGGTCCACCGATGAACGCCATTGTGGCACAAGCGCTGGGCCCCATCGGAGAGCAACTCGATTCGCTCCTCGGAAACGAGGCACTGGCGGGGACGCTCGAGGGCGGGATCCTGTTCGTCGTTACGTTCGTGTTAGTGTGGGTCATCGGCAAGGCCATCGTCGGCTCGCTCGTGAAACGGGCCTTCGATCGCCGCGAACTCGATACACACGCCCAGAAGCCGCTGTTGATCATCACGCGCTTCGGCGTTGCGTTCCTCGCCATCGCCATCGCGTTCGGAGTCGCCGGCTTCGGTAATTTCCTCGTTTCGATGGCCGGGATCGCCGCGGCCGGGGCGCTCGCGATCGGTCTCGCCCTACAAAACGTCATTTCGAACTTCGTTGCCGGTGTCTTCATTTATACTGACAAACCGTTCCGCATCGGTGACTGGATCGAGTGGGACGACCACTCGGGCGTCGTCGAGGACATCAGCCTCCGGGTAACCCGTGTTCGAACCTTCGACAACGAACTGTTGACCGTTCCGAACAGCAACCTGACCGGCGGCGTCCTCAAGAACCCCGTCGACGCGGACAAACTCCGGCTCAAATTCGTTTTCGGTATCGGCTACGACGACGACATCCAGCAAGCGACAGACATCATCGTCGAGGAAGCGAAAAACCACCCCGACATCCTCGAGGACCCTGCCCCATCCGTTCGTCTGACCGAACTCGGCGACTCCGATGTCGGCCTCCAGTCGCGGTTTTGGATCTCCGAACCGTCACGTGCGGACTTCGTCCGCACCCGTGCTGAGTACGTCCAGGCCGTCAAAGAGCGCTTCGACGAGGAGGGAATCGACATCCCGTACCCGATCCGAACGCTCGAGGGCGCATTGGGAGTCGAGAACTCTCCGGCGCTCGGGATGGCTGACGACTGAGCCACCTTTCGGCCTCTCGTTGTCACTGCTCGCCTTTTCGACCAGGATAACTACCACGAGGAGACGGTCGCTTCTGCACCAGGCTATGACTTCGATTCAATCACTCCGGACGATTACCCCGTCAGTTCCCTCATCGGTGGGAGTGTTGTGGTCCGCTCGTTGGCTTTCAGCTGTGCCACGGGCAGCGGGCTCACTCGAGAGGAACCAGACGCCGACCCCCATCACCGCGCCACCGGCGAGAAACAGGGGGCCGAGTTGCTCGCCCAGAAAGAGCGCCCCGAGTGCGCCACCCACGACGGGCTGGATGAACAGAAATACCGAGACGACGCTCGCGCTGACGTACTCGAGGCCCTTATACCAGAGATACCACGCGACAGCAGTTCCGAACACCCCGAGATAGCCGACGGCGAGAACGAGCGGGAGTGTGATGGGGATCGAGGCGAGTGCGGTATCCGTCAGCCACAGTTCGATGGGGACACCCAATGCGAGGATCACGGTCGCGACGGTCGCCGAGTACGCCGCGGTCTCGAGGGCGGAGTACCGGGTGACGAGGGGTTTCCCGAAGACCGTATAGACGGCCCAGGTGGCACTGGCCACCACGAGCAACCCGATACCAGCCGTCGTCCCGCCCGAAAGTGCTGTCAGATCGTACTGCCCGGCAAGCACGAGGACGGTGCCACCCATGGCGAGGGCCATGCCGAGGATGGCTCGACGCTCGAGGCGTTCACCGAGGACGGTAATGCCGAGGGCGACGGCGAACACCGGCGTCGAGACGGTGATCAGCGAACCCTGACTCGCCGTCGTCAACTCGGTGCCGAGAAATTGGGTGGTGATGGAGGCAGCGACGACGACGCCGAGGGCGATGAAGCCGCCCCACTCCCGTGCCGTAAACGTTCGCCGTGGGTACGCATACTGAACGAGGAGGATCAACACGGCAGCCCCAAGTCCGACTCGCGCGAACGCCAGCGTCACTGGCGGGACGCTATCGAACCCCCACATGCTGACGACGTAGAGTCCACCCCACAGCGCCGCGGCGAGGGCTGGGGCAATCACGAGCAGGAACCGACTGTTCTCCGTGGTGATGGTATCGAACACCGCCTCGAGTGATTTCACGGCCAGGTCACACCCACCCTATCTGGGGGTCGAGCATACGCTCGTTCGTTAGGATGTTAACCCCACGTTCGAATCAGCCGCCATCCTGCCCTTCGAGCACGCTCGAGAGCAGTTTTGCCTCTCCACGCCGGAGCGTTTTCGAGACCGCCGCGTCGGAGACACCACGGTGGGTTGCCAGATCGCCGAGCGTCGACACCCGCGGCACCTCGTAATAGCCCCCGTCGATCGCTCGCTCGACCGTCTCTCGTTCGGCCGGCGTGAGCGAGCGCCACGCCTCGAGGACGGCGCTCCCGAGCGTTTCCACGCGAACGTCCTCGAGAGCGGAGGCCGGGGTCACCCGGTGGCGGCGAGTGACTCGACACTCGTCGTGGGTTCGCTCGAGGGTTGCGAGGGCCCCTTCAGCGCCGGCATCGGTGTCGAAGCCGATTTCCCAGCGTTCGATCCCATCGACGTTCCGAAACGGGCCCGTGAGATACCCGTCGTGAGCGAGGACAGTTCCCATCGCATCCGTCGTCGTCAACGAGAGTTTCGCCCGCGCGGTCGCACCCTCTTTGGCGAGTAATGAAAACGTCTCCGTCGAGGGGTGACCGTCGACGGTTTCGAGGGCCCGTTCGAGCGCCTGTGGTGATTCCCCATCGACGAGGACGCGCAACTCGAGGGTCGACCGGTCGTGGTGGTAGTGCCAGTGTGGGGTGACGAACGCCACCTCCTCGGCACTCGAGGCCGCACCCAGCGGACAGTCGTCCTGTTTGAGAGCGAGTTCGAGACTGATCATAGGAGAGCCAGGGGCTCTGAGTCAAATGGTGTTGTGATTGGGGCGGCCGCTCTCGGCTTTCGATGTATCAGATATGAATGTGGACCCCGTGGTTGCCCGGCGTTCCGACCGGGGGAATCCCGATTGCCTTCTCCACCCCGCGACCCGTCGAGCGACAGGTGTCCGGCGGTCCACTGCTCGCTTCCGCGCCTGATGGGCTGTCGCCGATTAACCACGACGAGACGTCCCTGCGGACGGTCGACGTGGCCCGCTGTCCCCGACGGACGAGGCTTCTACGTTGGCTCTCGGGGCCCCGGCCGGTCGACCGGACGCCCACGGGCTTTGGTCCCCGCTGAAGGCCATATTACGGGTTGTGAGCAGGGCCTAACTGCCCGACCTAGTCCACTTTTACCTAACGGACTCTCGCTTAAGGGCCTTTCGTCTCTCTACCCCACTCCACGTGGAACCGGTTTCACTCGAGGGCCGCCGAAACCAAAACGTCGGTGTGACCCCCGAGACTGTCATGTCCGACGGACGTTCCGGAGACAACGTTTTAATGGTGGACTGAGATATTTAGTCAGACAATGGTTCCGGAACTCCCCGACCGACTCCTCGGCGTCAGTATCGACGACCCGAGCGACCGAGAGCCGACGGACGAGCGTCCCGATGAACCCGAGGAACTCGAGCGGTTTCTGTACGTCGAACTCGGGGCTCACCGGCTCGCGATCCCTGTCGACGACGTCAAAACGATCGCCGATCCACCGCCACGCGACGACATCACCCGAATCCCTCGAGGACCCGACCCTGTTGAAGGGCTGGTCGACCTCCGTGGAGAGATTACGGCGATCATCGACGCTCGCGTGCACTTTCCCGTCGAAGCGGAGCCACCTGAAGCGTCGCCACTGGTCGTGTTCGATCGGCCAACGGACCAGCAACCGGCCGCACTCCGTGTCGACGGCGCACTCGGTGTCCACACGATACCGGAGGAGAACGTCCGCGGGCCTGAGGCGCTGTCGGACCGAACCGTGGCCGGTGGGGCCATCGAACACCCCCTGATCGAGGCGATCATCGAACAGGAACGTGAAGAATCCGGTAGCGATACGCGCCCGAAACGACGGACCTCCTCGCGTTCACGCCGCGAATCGACCCGGAGCGACCCTGGGGCTGCGGCTGGCACAGCGATATCGACGCCAAGCTTCGAGAGCGGTGACGAACGAGCACCTGGGTCTACACGGAGTGGCCCCCCTCGACAGACGGAATCGACGGAGTCGACCGTTGTCGACGAATTCGTCCTCGAGGATGACGAGTCGGACGGCCCTGTGGACTCCGTTACTGATTCCTCGACAGTCATCGTCGAGACGACGGCAGTCATCGACGTCCAGGCACTGTTGTTTGCATCGGGGAAGCAACCACAGTAAATCCCTGTCGGCGTGTTTCAACACCGGCGCGAATACGGGTGAAACGGCCCGTTTTCACGCTTACAGTGGCGTTTATCAGGTGTGATAATCGAGAGACAGCATTTATGGTAGTTGTATTTCTATCGGAGTTTGGTGTACAATTGAATGTCGACAGGGGTGCTCATCGTAGACGACTCTCATTTTATGCGAAACCTCCTGCGTCAAATTCTCGAACAGGAGTATCGCATCGTCGGAGAGGCGTCGAACGGCGCTGAAGCCGTCAAACTGTACAAAGAAGAGAACCCCGACATCGTCATGATGGATATCGTGATGCCGAAATGTAACGGCATCAAGGCGACGGCCGCAATCAAGAAACTCGATCCGTCGTCGCGCGTCATCATGTGTACGAGTGTCGGGCAACGAGAGAAAATGAAACTCGCCGTCAAGGCTGGCGCCGATGGCTACGTGACCAAACCGTTCGAGGAGCCAAGCGTACGGAAAGCACTTGCAGACGTTGTTGCGGTATGACGGACGTACTCGTTGTCGACGACTCACAGTTCATCCGAACAGTCGTCGGGGACGCACTCGAGGGGGCCGGCTGTTCGGTGACGACTGCTGCAAGCGGTGAGCGGGCCCTGGAACTCGTCGATTCGAACGACCCGGACGTGATCACGATGGACGTCGAGATGCCCGGGATGAGCGGCATCGAGACCGTCGAGCGAATTATGTCGAGGACGCCAACGCCAATTCTCATGCTCAGCGCTTATACTGACGAGGGTGCGAAAGCCACGCTCGATGCGCTCGAGCGGGGCGCTCTCGACGTCTTACAGAAGCCCGACGGTTCGGGTGAGCGAAATATTGGCCATTTGACCGACGAGGTAGTCGAAAAAGTCGAACAGCTATCGGAGGCGACAGTATCGACGCTGGCACTCGCACGCGCGACCGCCGCTGTCCATGCAACCGACCGACAGCGAGCGGCCAGCTCTGCCAGCACCCCCTCGACCTCGGCCGGAGCCGTGACAGCTGGAGCGGACACTCGAGCGGCTGGCTCGACTAGCCGGAACCGCGGGTCGCGGTCGCCTCCACTCGAAATGGACCAACCCGCTTCGATCGAACGGGCCCCAACCGACCACCCACTCGTGATCATTGGCGCTTCAACTGGTGGGCCGCGAATTATCGAACGAATCGTCGCGACACTTCCCTCGGCACTCGAGGCTCGCGTCCTGATCGTCCAGCACATGCCGGGGGATTTCACCGGCCGGCTCGCAACCCGGCTGGATACGGTCAGTGACTATGCGATCACCGAAGCGACAGACGGCGCCCCACTCGAACCTGGCAACGTCATCGTCGCGAAGGGCGGCTACCATATGCGAGTCGTCGACGGTGAGCGCGGACTCGAGGTCCGTCTCGACGACGGTCCGCGGGTTCACGGCGTTCGGCCGGCGATAGATGTGACGATGCAGACCGCCGCCGAGGTGGCCGATGGACCCCTCTGTGGACTCGTGCTGACCGGCATGGGTCGCGACGGCGCCCGTGGCATCGACGCCATCAAAACCGTCGGTGGCCACACGATCGCCCAGGACGAAGCGACCAGCCCCGTGTTCGGTATTCCCCAGCAGGCGATTGCAACCGGAAGTGTCGACGAGGTCGTCCCAGCCAGTGCGCTGGTCGAGCGCCTCGTCGCCGCATGCCTCTCCGAGAGAACAGGTGAGAGCGATGAGTGATTACTGGACCGACTTTGCCCGCGAGAGCGACGAACACATTACGGATTTGAATAATGCACTGCTCAGACTCGAGCGTGACCCAACCAACGACTCGGCGATGGACGAGATTTTCCGGGTCGCACACACCCTCAAGGGCAACTGTGGTGCGATGGGGCTCACGCGGGCGAGTGACCTCGCCCACGCCATCGAGGATTTACTCGATGCGATCAGGCGCGGTGACCTCGAGGTGTCCGCGTCGGTTATGGACACGATCTTTCAGGCCGTCGACGAGCTCGAGGCGATGCTCGAGGAGGCCCACGAACGCGCTGATGGAACGATTACCCGTGATCCGTCGTCGGTGATCGATACCCTCCGAACCCACACGGAGGGGATCGACGAGGGGACGGCACCACTCGACCCGCCGTCAGCCGAGGAACTCGAGCAAGTACTCACTCGGTTCGAGCCGCCCACGAACAGCGACCACGACGCGTTCTTCGTCCGCCTCGCTATCGTCGACGACGCACACAGCAACAATGGACAACTCGTCGTCGAAGCCCTAAACGACGCGTTCGATCTCATCGGCACCCAGCCCTCCCGGGAAGCGATCGCGAACGACGAGTACGGCTCACGCTTCGACGCCATCTTCGGCAGCGCCGTTGGCGAGGCGGCCATCGGCGCCGCTCTCGAGCCAGTCGAAGCCGTCGAGGCGTTCGAAATCCTCGACGTCACCGACCAGCTCGAGGCCCAGACGGCCACACCGGCACCCCCAGACGCTCACGAAGCGGATTCGTCGACCGGAGCGCCTGCGTCCACCCAAGGCCAGGAAGCGGACATTTCGCCTGATGACGCACAGGACCTCTCCGTCGACGAGCTGCTCGATGAGTTCACCGAGTTCGATGACCTGGACGAGCTGGTCGAGGACGTCGATGACGACGAGCTCGCGGTGTTCGACGAGATGGGCGACGCCGGCTCGTTCGACGACCTCCTCGATGACGAGATGGAAGACACCGTCGCCGACACGAGTGACGACCCCGAGGCGGACCACGAGCCAGCGGGAGATGCTGAGACAGCAGCAGACGAAAACGTCGACGACGCCAGTGCGGTCTTCGCCGAACTCAAAGACGAAGTCGAGATGGTCGGGTTCGACGAACTCCAGGACGAACTCGAGGAGCTCGAATTCGACGAGTTCGACAGCGACGACGAAGTGGACATGGACGAACTGCTCGGCGATGCGGCCGATGTCGACGACACGACCTTCCTCGAGGTCGGTGACGAGGAAGCCGTCGAGGACTCCGTGCTCGAAGAAACCGATCCGGTCGAAGACGAAGCGGACGCGCCGGCTGAGCCCGCTGACGAATCGTCGACGGCCACCCCCGACACCAGTGAGCCGGTGGAACCCGCACCCGGATCGGACACGGAGCCTCCGTCCCCAGTTTCAGGCGACGAGGCCGAGGCGCAACCTGCCGACACAGGCGCTGACAGTCGTGATGAGGCGACGGCGATGGAAGCAAGCGACGCCGAGCCGTCATCGTCGGTGGAGCCAGCCTCGGCTGACGCTTCTACAGATGCTCTCGAGGAGGAAGGTGCATCGACTGGCGAGGATGGCCCCGATCAGCAGCGTGATGCGGACGCCGATCAGGACACCGGGGGCCCCGATATAGCCGAACCCGACTCGCTCGAACCGCCGGAACCCGACGATGCTGAACCGGTGGCTGAGGATCCCCTCAGCGCCATCGAGGGACTCGGCGACGAGGACAGTCCCGATGACTTCGACTCGGATTTCGGTTTGAGTGACGACTCCCTCGAAGCGGCTGCCTTCGATGACGGGTTCGAGGGTGACCAACTGGAATTCGACGAGGACGACACGGACCTCGCGTTCGATGCAGACGAGGCCCCTGTCGCGTTCGAAACCGACGAAGACGATTTCGACGACGCCGACGGTTTTGCTTCCGACGACCAGTCCCTCGAGGAGTCCACGGGTTCGCTCTCGGTTGCAGACGAAGACGACGAGCTGTTCGATGCTGGAGTCGCCATCGAAGACGAGGGCGAAGACGCCTTCGATTCGATCGAGTTCGACACTGACTCCGTCGATATTGACACCTCATCGGATGCCGACACGTTCACCACGGCGGACGCCGAGTCGGGCTTCGAGACACGTTCGGACGAAACGAGCACCGACAGCGACACCGATACCGAACGGGTGTACGAGGACGTCCCGCCTTTGCCGGTGCCCGAAAGCATTGTCTCTCTTCGACCCGAAGGGGACCAATCCGAGACCGATACCGAATCGATCCAGTCCGTACGGGTCGACGTCGATCAGGTCGATAAGCTGCTCAATCTCGTCGAGGGACTCGTCACGTCACGGGTCCGGCTCCGTCACAGTGTCGAGGCAGACGACGATCCACAGGCGATCAAACAGGAACTCGACACCCTCGAAGACATCACGTCGGAGCTCGAGGCGACGGTGATGGACGTCCGGTTGGTGCCCCTCGAAACGGTGACGAACCGGCTGCCCCGAATCGTCCGAGACATTAGCCGCGACCAGGACAAAGAGGTGGTCTTCGATATCGAAGGCGAGTCGGTCGAACTCGATCGGAGTGTATTAGATCAGATCGGCGATCCACTGATTCACCTCGTGCGAAACGCCGTCGACCACGGGATCGAACCGCCGAGCGTTCGTGAAGACGCTGGCAAACCCCGACAGGGAACGGTTCGGTTCGAGGCAGATCGGAGCAGAGACCGCGTAACGCTCACTATTACGGACGACGGACGCGGCTTGAGTGCGACCGGACTACGGGAGGCGGCACTCGAGGCCGATATCATGGATCAGGAGGCACTCGACGAACTCGACGATGACGACGTCTACGAGCTCATCTTCCACCCTGGTCTCTCGACGGCTGAAGAAGTGACAGACGTGAGCGGCCGTGGCGTCGGGATGGACGTCGTCAAACGAACGATCGAGTCACTCGATGGTACCGTCTCCGTGACCAGCGATCCCGGGAACGGAACGACGGTCACGATGGAGTTGCCGGTGACCGTCGCCATCGCCGAGGTACTCTTCCTCGAGGCCGGTGGCGAAGCGTTCGGCGTCCCCCTGAAAGTCGTCCAGGACATCGAGGGCGCTCGAGCGATCGAAACGACGGATACTGCTCGCGTCCTGCCGTCATCAGATGGCGAGGGTCCCGTCGTCGATTTAGCGACACAGTTGCAGACGGGGACCCAGACGGCAGCCGACGAGGGAATGGTCGTCCGCCTCAGAGACGATGTCCGTCCGGTCGCACTCCACTGTGATGCCGTCTACGGTCAACAGGAAGTCGTCGTGAAGCCGTTCGAGGGCTTTATGACAGGCATTCCCGGGCTGAGTGGCGCGACCGTCCGCGGCCGCGGCGAGGTCGTGAACATCCTGGATGTGAACTCACTATGAACACCCACCCACACACTCACCTACGGAGGTACGAAATCCAATGACGATGATGGTCGATATTCGAAAGCTGAGTTTTATCAACGAGATGGCAAAGGTCGGGACGAACGGCGTCGCCGAGAACATGAGCAAACTCACGGGCGAAGACGCCCGAATGGAAGTCACCAAGACGAACTTCATCGACGTCGATGATATCGGTAGCCAACTCGAACCTGGCAAGCGTGTCGGCGTCCGCGTTCGGTTACTCGATCCACCCCACGGTCACATCCTTATTCTCTTCCCGGAGGCCAGTGCGAAGAAGATCACCGCGATCATGCTTCGTGACGTCGTCGACGATATGTCGAACGTCTCCGGAAAGATGGCCAGAAGTGCCGTCGAGGAGATGGGGAACATGATGGCGAGTGGGTTCATCGACGGCTGGGCCGACGTCCTCGGGCGGGCGATCGATATTGCGGCACCACAACTCGTCTACGCACCCGCCGGTGATATCGTCGTGCGGACGGCAGGGTTGGGCGGGGACGACCTCGCGTTGTTTTTCGACTCCGATCTCTCGGTGCCGAGTTACCAGATCGAAGCCGAAATCTACGCCTTCCCCGAACTCGAGGAGTTCGTCGAGATGGTCAACGGCATCGACGTTCACCCCGCATGAAACTCGACGTTACCACACTCGGCACGTTCTACCGGATGGCCAGAGAGGGCGCTGGCCTCGCTGCCGGTCGCCTCACCAGGATGACCGGCGTCGAGACCCAGGTGGGCATCACGAAACTCAACTTCATGCGCGGCCGTGAGATACGTCACGATTTCGAGGACGGCTCCGAGAAGGTCGGTGTTCGGGTCGAACTCAGTGGCGGCCTCGAGGGGCACTCCGTTATCGTCTTCGACAGGAAGAGTGCTCTCCGAATCGTCGAGATGCTCATCGCGGAGTCGGATGTCGACTCGTTCGACGAGATGAGCCGCAGCGCTGCAACCGAGGTGGGCCAGGTCATGAACAGCGGGTTCATCGACGGCTGGGCCGACGTCCTCGAGACCGCCATCGACGTCTCGACGCCCTCGTTTATCGAAGGTCAGACAGCCGACCCGTTCTTTGGTGACATCGACGCAACGCCAGACGATGACGACCTCGCGTTGCTCTTTCAGAGTCAGATCGAAGCTGTGGGCACTGAAATCGGCTTCAGCCACTATCTGTTCCCCGAGCGTGAGTCGATGGCGACGCTGCTCGAGCGCCTCCGGACGAACGATGGGATCGAGTACGACAAACTCGACGGCTTCGACCGCATGGCCGAACAGGGCGCAGAAGAGGTCGCGAAGACCGCGACCACGCTCACCGGGATCGAGACGAGCGTCGAAATCCGTCGACTCAACTTCGTCTCCCTCGAAGCGATCCCCGAGTCCGTTGCCGACGAACGACTCGTCGGCGTCGCCTTCGAGTTCGATGGCACACCCAGTGGCTATCTCCTCTTTCTGTTCGATGAGGACTCAGCGCACGAAATCGTCGACGCGATGGTTCCCATGGAGATCGAAACCGACGGTGACGGCTTCGGTGAGATGGGTGAAAGTGCGATTAAAGAACTCGGGAACATCATGGCCAGTGGCTTCCTCGACGGTTGGGCGAACGTCCTCGATACGACGATCGATCACTCGCCGCCGGAGTTCATCCACGATATCGGCCCAGCAGCCGTCGATCCCGTGATCATCCAACTCGGCGAAACCCAGGAGTTCGCGTTCGTCTTCGACACGAACGTGGTCGCTGACGGCCGTGAATTCGACTGTGATATCTACGCGATCCCCGACGAAACGGACCTCGAGCGAGCGCTCAACGATCTCGAGATCGACAAGATCGATGAGACGCCGACGACTGCAACCTTCGAAGACGTGGAGAACGCATGAAGACCTACGGCACAGAACCAGGCATTCCGGAACCGGTGCAGGTAGGAATTTCCGAACTCGTCGTGAGCGAAGGCGACGATACGCTCAAGTCCTATGGCCTCGGATCGTGTCTCGCCGTTGCCCTCTACGATCCCGAAACCGACATCGGAGGACTCGCTCACGTCATGTTACCAGATGGTGACGCTGCCGACAACAGCGATATCAAACCCGGAAAGTACGCCGATACCGCGATTCGTGCCCTTCTCAGACGGATGGTCGAACGTGGGGCGAGTTACACCGCCGTCGAAGCGAAAATCGCCGGCGGCAGTGATATGTTCCAGTTCGAAAGCTTCGGCGAGGGCGTTGGCCAACGGAACACCGA
>PUKM01000196.1 GCA_003552325.1 Natrialbaceae archaeon
CCGTACTCGACCAGGGCAAGCGCGAGCGGGGCCTCGAGCATCGGGCTCTGTGTGCTTCGGGTCACCTCACCGACGGTCGCGTCCCCATCGAACACCGTCGCGCCAGCGGTCGGGAGCGGCGGTGTCTCGTCACTGTCGTCCGTCTCGAGTCTGAGCCCGACCAGGCGACGACTCGGTTGGCCGCGGTTTTCGACGCGGGAGACGACCTCCTGGCCGACGTAACAGCCTTTGTCGAAATCGAGCGCGAGCCTGAGCCCGAGGACGTTCGGAATCGTCCCCTCGAGTTCGGTGTCAAAGAGGGGGGATCCGGCCTCGAGCGTGAGCGATTCCCAGGTCCGGTAGCCGAAGGGGGCGGCGTTGAGCCCCTGTGTCGAGAGGATGTCGTAGACGTCCGCGGCACCGTCGGACGCACAGACGACCTCGTAACTCTCCTCGCCGGCCAGTGCCTGGGTGCGGGCGACGGTGACGCCGTTGTCCCCCATCGATCCTCGGACGAATGAAAAGTGCTCGTCGGGAGCCGCCGCCCCGTTGAGGACGCTCGCGATTTTCTCGGTGGCCTGTGGGCCGTGGACGCCGAAGATAGCGAACTCCTCGGTGGCGTCTCTGATCTCGACGTCCTGGATGAAGACCTTCTCAGACCAGTCGTCGGCAATAGCCGCTGCGTGTCCCGGTGGGGTCAACAACAGGAGACGCTCTCCCGCGTTATAGATGGCGAGATCCGATTCGATCCGGCCCTGTGGGTCCAGGAGAAGGGCGTAGACACCCTCGCCGTCAGCAGTTGGAACACGATTCGAGACCACGTTGTCGACGTACTCGAGGCGATCGTCGCCCTCGACGACCACCACCCCGTAGGCGACTTCCATCAGCCCAACGCCGTTTCGAACGGCACGATGGGCGCGCTCGGGCCGCCCGTAGTGGTCGACAACGCGACGGTCGCCCCGTTCGGTGAACGTCGCCCCGTGGTCCTCGTGAACCGACTCGATGACACTCGATTGCATACCCGAACGTGGGTGACGAGGGCCTACGGCCGTTTCGGTGTCGGCATGGTGAGATCGGACTCGAGCTCAGACGGCTTCCGTCCCGGTGTTGCCGGTCCGAACTTGCGTCGCGTCGTCGACCGGGAGGACGAAGATTTTGCCGTCCCCCGGTTCGCCCGTGTTCGACGCCCCACGGATCGCGTCGATCACGTCATCGACGGGGACGTCAGCGACGACACACTCGATTTTGATCTTCTGATGGAGGTCGACGGTGTACTCCTCGCCGCGCCACTGCCCTCTTTTCGCGGGCTGGGACCCCCGCCCGGAGACGTTCGTCACCGTGAGTGACGGCGCACCAACCTCAGCGAGGGCTTTCTTGACGGCACTCAAGCGGTCGGGGCGAACGATCGCCGTGACCATTTTGATCCCGCTGTCGGTTTCGGGGACGCCGCCATCAGGCCGGATCACACCACCGTCGGTCGCCAGTTCCGGCTTCCCGAACTCGGGGTAGGTGTCGACGCCGTGTTCGGCCACGTCGAGCCCGTCTTGTTCGTGTTCGGGAGTGACCCGTGCCTGGCCGGCCAGTTTGAACGCCCCGAAGACCGCCGCGGTCGCCGCGACCGTCCAGACCGTCAACACGGCGACGCCCAGGATCTGTGGCCCGAACGCCGCAGCCTCGATCGAGAGAATCCCGCCTGCAACGAGGCCACCACCGATGGCGGTTCCCTCGAGCGACCACAGCGGGAACAGGATCAGGCCGAGCATCCCGGCGCTGCCGTGGACGGGGAAGACGGCACAAACGTCGTCGATCTTGAGTTTCTTTTCGACGAACGTGAACACGATCGGGAGTTGGGCACCGGCCAGCAAGCCGATCATGAGTGCGCCCATTGGCGTGATGAGGTCAGTTGGGCCGGTCACGCCGACCAGACCCGCGAGCATCCCGTTGGCAACGTAGAGCGTGTCGACTTTACCGTTCATGTACAGCGAGACGACGGAGGCACCGATCGCACCCATGCCCATCCCGAGGGCGGTCACGATGGCCACACTGCCGACGTAGGCGAAGTCATCCAGCTGGAAGACGCCAGCCTCGGCGGCCTCGAGGTCGATCACGGCCGCGGCCGTGCCGACGTTGAATCCGAACCAGCCGAAACAGAGGATGAGCGTCCCGAGGACGGCGAAGGTCATCGAGTGACCGGGGATGACGTTCGCCGAGCCGTCGTCGTTATACTTATCCAGCCGTGCGCCGAGCACCCATGCCGCCGTGAGGCCGGCGACGCCGCCCACGCCGTGGACGACCATGCCGCCCGCGAAGTCGGCGAAGCCAAGGCTCGCGAGCAACGGTGCCTCGGCACCGGGGGCGTACCAGACGAGGCCGGCCGCGACAGGGTAGATGACCGCCGCGAGCAGGAAGGTGTAGCCCACGTAGGCCCGGAGGCGGGCACGGCCGGCGACCGCCCCGGAGACGATCGTGGCGGCCGTCATCGCGAACACCGCACTAAACAGCCACATCACCCAATCGAACGATTCGCCGCCAAACATCGAGATCGGCGAACTGTCGCCGCCCGCCAGCGCCGAGCCGACGTTGTTCGAAATCCCCATCCCAACGAGGAAGAAGACCCCAATCCCGACCGCCCAGGTCAGCATGTTCTTCGTGAGCTGGTTGGCCACGTTCTTCGAGCGCACCTGGCCTGCCTCGAGCATGGCAAAGCCGGCGTGCATGAAGAAAATCAGGAAGGTGACCACGAGCGCCCACATGAGGTTCATCCCCGTTGCGAGTGTCTCGAGGTCCGACGCAGTGACCTCGAGCGTCACGGGCTCGATCATCGACTCGCCCCCGTCTCAGCCGTCCGTACTCTTTCAGTCCGTTCGTTTCGCATCGTCGTATTCCGTTTCACAGATGGTGCTGGCGACACAGCCCTGTATAATGGTTCGCGTTGACATGCGTATGGAAACCACACACATCC
>PUKM01000154.1 GCA_003552325.1 Natrialbaceae archaeon
GTGACGGGCATTCTCGGCCCGAACGGGATCGGAAAGACGACGGCCGTCCGCATCCTCGCCGGCGAACTCGAGCCAAACCTCGGGCAGTTCGCGGAGCCACCGGGCTGGGACGCGGTGCTCGCAGCCTATCGCGGCACCGAAATCCAAGACTACATCGCCGCGGTTCGGGATGGCGAGATCACGGTTGCCCGCAAACCACAGTACGTCGATCAGATCCCGAACCAGTTCGACGGGAATACCCGCCAGTTGCTCGAGCGCACCGACGAACGGGACGCACTCGCGTATCTGGTCGAGCGCCTGTCGATCGGCCCGGTGATGGACCAGGCGATCGACGACCTCTCCGGCGGGGAGCTCCAGCGAGTGGCGCTGGCGGCCACCCTCGCGCGGGATACGGACTTTTACTTCCTTGACGAGATCACGCCCTACCTCGACATCGGCCAGCGAGTGACGGCCGCTCGTCTGATCCGCGAACTCGCCGAGGAGGAAGGCAAGTCGATGCTGGTCGTCGAACACGACCTGGCCGTCCTCGATTTGCTGGCCGACACCCTCCACGTCGCCTACGGTGAACCCGGCGCCTACGGTGTCATCACGACGCCGAAATCCGTCAGAAACGGGATCAACGAGTACCTCGCGGGCTACCTCGAGAACGAAAACATGCGGGTGCGCCCGAACCCGATCGAGTTCGAAGAACACGCTCCCCGCAGTGCCTCTACGGGGGATACCCTCGTCGACTACCCCGACCTGACCAAATCCTACGGCGAGGGGGAGTTCACCCTCGAGGTCGAGGGAGGGGCGATCCGCCAGAACGAAGTGCTGGGTATCGTGGGCCCGAACGGGATCGGGAAATCCACGTTCGCGAAACTGCTCACGGGAGCGCTCGAGCCCGAGGATGGGAGCGAGAAGGCTGATCTCGATCTCGACATTTCGTACAAACCCCAATACGTCACCATCGACCAGCACATGCGCGTCGACGTGTTCCTCTCCTCGATCACCGACCAGTTCGGGTCGTCGTACTGGAACACCGAAATCGCGAAGCCGCTGCAACTCGAGCGCATCATGGAACAGAACCTCGCTGACCTCTCCGGTGGGGAACGCCAGCGGGTGGCCATCGCGGCCTGTCTGTCGGACTCGGCGGACCTCTACTTGCTCGACGAACCCTCGGCCCACCTGGACGTCGAACAACGGGTCCAGGCCACGCGGGCGATTCGGCGCTACGCCGAACAGCAAGACGCCACGGTGCTCGTGATCGACCACGACATCTACATGATCGACTTACTCGCCGACCGACTGATGGTGTTCGACGGCGAGCCAGCCGTTCACGGGCGGGCGGGCACCCCACAATCGATGCGTGGAGGGATGAACGAGTTCCTGGCGAACCTCGAGGTGACCTTCCGTCGGGACGAACGCACCTCGCGGCCACGGATCAACAAGCCGGAGTCACAGCTCGATCGGGAGCAAAAACGGGAAGGCGAGTACTACTACGCGCCGTAAGGAGGGTGCTCGTCGCTTACTCGGCCGATTCGTTTCCAGAGCGGATGCCCTTGATGTTCGCTTCGCCTCGAGAGCGCAGTTCGTCGATACGTTGTTCGGCACCGGGTCGGCGCTCACCGAGGGTTGCACCGGCGAGTGCGCCGAGGGCAGCACCGGAACTGGCGAGGTTCTTGTTGACGAGGCCACCGAGGAAGGCACCGATAGCAGCACCGAGGGCGGCGTAGCGGGCACGGCTGAACATCCGGTCGAGTGTCTGTCTGACCATAACCCTTCATTGGTCGGTCAGGGAAATAAACGTGTCCCCGAAACCAGGACAGAACGACTGGCTAGTGGCTTCGGCCTGTGGCGTCCGGAGATACGTCCTCGAGGACGTCACTCGAGCGGGGGTGCGACGAGTTGCTCGATCGCTTCCCGAAGGAGCGATTCGAAGGTGACGGAGGCGAGGCCGATAGCGAGTGAAAGGATGGCTGCCAAGACGACGGCGAGGACCATCGCCCGGGTGACGGTATCGGGGCCGTGGTCGGTGCCATCGAACGTTCCGAAGTAGACGCGATCGATGAACGGGATCATGTACCCGAGGGTCAACAGTGTCGAAATGACGACGAACGCGGCGACGACCCAGAGACCTTGCTCGAGGGCCCCGACGGCGATGTACCATTTGCCGACGAAGCCGACGGTCGGTGGCAGACCGATCATGGCGATGGCGAGCCCGGCGAACGCGGCGGCAACGAGCGGTGCTCGGTTCGCGAGGCCGCCGAACTCGTCGATGGTGCGGGCGTCGAATCGAATGGCGATGATGCCGGCGACGATACAGAACGCGCCTTTGACGATGCCGTGGCCGAACAGCTGGATGACCGAGCCGAAGACGGCGGTCTCGGTAGCGACGAGTAATCCGGCGACGACGAGGCCGAACTGGGAAATTGTCGAGTACGCCAGCATGCCTTTGATGTCACGTTGGGCGTACGCGAGGAGGTTCCCGACGAGCAAACTGACCACGGCTCCGTAGATAATCCCGTTCGTAATTGCTGGGTTCACCGTCAAAAACTCGATCGTGAAGACGTCGAAGAGCACTCTGAGAAAGGCGTAGACGGCAGCCGCAGGCAATACACCGGAGATGAGCGCACTCACGGGGTCGGTCGCTCGAGCGTGGGTTTCGACCAGCCACCCGTGCAGCGGGATGAGCGCCACGAGCAGGGCGAGCCCAACAGTCATCAACACGAACGAGATAACGACGAGCGGGTCAGTGTAGCCCGTCGCCCCCAGAACGATAGCGAGCGTCTCGGCGTTGCTCGAGCCACCGAGCCAGGCTGCGACCCCGACGCCAGCGAGGTAGATGAGCGCGCCGAGGGTGGCGGTGCGTCGGTAGCCACGCGCAGCTGAATCGACGCCAGCCTTCTCGCTGCATTCGACGAGCCGTCCGGTTGCCCAGATCAACAGGAGGACGAAGA
>PUKM01000047.1 GCA_003552325.1 Natrialbaceae archaeon
CCGGCACACAACTCGGCGTGTCGACGCACTCGAGTGAACGACTCGCCCGGGACGCTCCCGGTGTACGCGTAGGCCCCGGCCGGGAACGTAACCGGGCCGCGTGCACCGACCTCCCGCTCGAAGGGCTCCCGGTTCGTGACGAGTAGCGTGTATGTCCCCATCGAGTGACCTCTTTTGTGTGTAGTGTTAAAAGGAACTCGTCGCTGTCTCTGGCACTCGAGTGGGCTGTCACCGCTGAGGGGGCGCGAGCGGGCGACCGCGTGACTGGCGTTCGGGCTCGAGAGAGCCCACCCTCACCGGAACTCACCCGGGACGAGGGTCACCGGTCGATCGCTGTTGAGGATCACCGCCTGGGCGACGCTGCCGAACAGTACCTTTCCTATCGGGGTGTGTTTCGAGACACCGACGACGATTTCGTCGCTGTCGAGTTCGGCCGCGGTCTCGAGGATTGCCTCGGCGGGAGTGCCGACCGTTTCGTGGACCGCGTAGTCGATATCGCCGTCGTCGAAGATTTCGACGGCTGCATCGACTGACGCCGGCAGGCGGTCGACCTCTCTGATCGCGTCGGACATCTCTTCGGCGTAGGTCTCGAAGAAGCCGCCAACGGCCCACTCGGCGTCTGGGAGTGAGACCGTATCGTGGACGTGGAGCACGTCGACGACGTGATCGTCACCAGCCCTCTTGAGGATCGCTTCGGCCTGTGCACGCACCCGTGATTCATCCCGGTCGGCGGTGAGCAACACCCGGTACATGGGTCGCTGTTCCACACCGACGACTAAAACTGTGCGTACGGTGTCGTCGAAGCGCGCACCCGAGTCCAGTGTGGACGAAACTGTGGTCCTTGTCCTCCCCTCTTGAAGGACGTTTTCCCCGTGTTTACCCAACCTACGTCACAAAATTACATATACACGTCCGTTGAACCACACGATTATTCATGAACGCCCTGCCCGAGGTGTGGAAACACGCCGGTCGTTCCCTTCGAACGGCTCTTTGGCGCTCGAGCGCTCGGACAAAGGCCTATCTCACCCTCGACGGGCCGGCGATCGCCGCCGATATCGCGGACGGGAACCGCCGTGCTGACGTGTCTGATGATCCAACGGCAAACCGGCGACCCCCACAGGTGGGCCACGACGACGATCCGCACGGTCCGGACCGTTCTGGGGACCCGGACGGCGACGATTCACCGTTCGACGTGGGCGGCAGTTACGGCCTACGCCAGCGCGTCAGTCTCTTTCTCGGCCCGCTCGCGTTCGCGCTGATTTACTTCTCGCCGACGCCTGCAGGACTCCCGCCGGAAGGTGAAGCCGTCGCTGCGGTCACCGCCTGGGTGGCCATCTGGTGGGTGGGCGAGGCGATCCCGATCCCGGCGACGTCGTTGTTACCGATCGTGCTCTTTCCGTTAACCGGCGCGCTTCCGGTCGCCGAGACGACGCCGTCGTACGCTAATCCGCTGATTTTTCTCTTCATGGGTGGCTTCTTCCTCGCGATGGCGATGCAACGGTGGGGACTCCACCGACGGATCGCCCTCCGCACGATCGCGTTCGTCGGCAGTTCGCCCGCTCGACTCATCCTCGGGTTCATGATCGCGACGGCGTTTCTCTCGATGTGGGTGTCGAACAGCGCGACCGTGATGATGATGGTGCCTATCGCGCTCGCGGTGATCTACCAGACCGCGGGTCTGATCGACGAGACTGAGCTCGATGTCGAGACCGCCGAGGGTGAGTTCTCCTTCGGTATTGCTCTGATGCTGTGTATCGCCTACGGCGCGTCCGTCGGTGGCGTCGGCACGCTCATTGGAACGCCGCCGAACATCCTCTTTGCAGGCCAGGCGGGCGAGCTCTTCGGTGAGACGATCGGCTTCGCCGAGTGGATGCTCTATGGCGTGCCCATCTCCATCGTCGGGATCGTCTCCGTCTACGTATACGTCACCCGCGTGGCGATGCGCCCGCAGTTCTCGGAGCTCCCGGTCGGCGCGGAGACGATTGACCGCCAGCTCAGCGATCTCGGTCGGATGTCGAGTCAGGAGCGGCTGGTCCTCGTCGTCTTCGTCGGGATGGCTGCGAGCTGGATTGGCGCGAGCCTGATCGACCAGGCTGGGCTGGTCGCGGTGCCCGCCGACGTCGACTCCATCGTCGCGATCGGTGGCGCACTCGTGCTCTTCACCCTGCCCACCAGAACCGAAGACGGCGAACACACGTTCGTCCTCGACTGGGCGAACGCCGTCGACATCCCCTGGGGAGTGATTCTCCTCTTCGGCGGCGGGCTCGCGATCGCTGCGGGCTTTGGAGAGACCGGCCTCGCGGTCTGGATCGGCGAGAGTCTCCGCGCCCTCGAGGGGATTTCGATGGTCCTCATCCTGCTGTCGGTCGTCGCGATGACGATCTTTCTCACCGAGATCACCTCGAACACAGCGACGACGGCGATGTTGATGCCGATACTGGCCGGTGTCGCCATCGGTATCGGCGTCCATCCATACGGACTGATGATCGCCGCGGCCACGGCGGCCTCGTTCGCGTTCATGCTCCCGGTCGCGACGCCGCCGAACGCGATCGTCTTTGGCAGCGGCTACATCACCCTTCCCCAGATGGCTCGCGTCGGTGTTGGACTCAACGTCCTCGGGGTGATCCTCATCACGATCGTCGCGGTGCTGTGGCTCCCGCTGGCCTGGGGCATCGACGTCACGACGCTGCCCGCGGACTTCCTCGAGGCGTGGGGGTCGTGAGCCCCGCAGCCGTCTCGGCTGAACTCGTTTCCTTCTCCGACGATCCAACGACCGATAGCTGTGAAACGTGATTTATCTCTCACAAGACCTATGCTGTACTATCCAACACATCATCCATGACTGATCTCGACAGGAGACGCCTCCTTGGACTGGTGGGTGCCGGCGGTGCTGCAGTCGCCGGTGGGTACTGGCTCCGCC